>NZ_JAUBTS010000007.1:0-190418 GCF_036705105.1 Microcoleus sp. B9-D4 | reverse complement strand
CATTTCCCACTGCTATTTCACCTAAAATATTGGCAACACTCCTACGGGTATATTCATCATAAGTTTTATCGAGCAGTTGGATTAAACGGTTGATTACCTCCTCATTTCCCACTGCTATTTCACCTAAAATATTGGCAACACTCCTACGGGTATATTCATCATAAGTTTTATCGAGCAGTGGGATTAAACGAGAGATCGTTCTTTCCCTATCGGTTTCTGCTAATACTGCCTCTGCCCCTTGTCTAATTGCTGCAATAAAAGGAACGCAACTCCATTTAACAATTTGACTAACAATTAGATCAGCAAAACGACTCTCCTTAAACTCAGGAATTATTAGCCCCCCGAAAAAATAAGCACGATACTCATAAAAACCTCTATCCACTTTCTGATAACCCCACCTTTTCCGATAATTCCAACTGCCACAACCATCATCAAAATTAATCAACTTTTCAATAAACGCCTCTTTCTTCTCCTTCTGCACATTCTCCCGCCCAAACCACAGCAAAATCACCTCTTTCCACTGCTTCTCAAAAATCCGATAAGTACCTAAACTCGGATTATCTGGCCCATGATGCAAAAAATAACCCCAATCATCCACCGCCAACGCTGCAAAATACTCCTGAAACGTCGGATGATAAAACGCATAAACCCGCTCATCGGGATTTTCTACCGCCACCCCCACCAAATTCAACCAACCCAACTGCAACGCCAACCGACACAAAGGCTCATCAGTTTCCCCCAAAACCTCCGTTAACAAACCTTCCCTTAACCGAAACCGAGACTCAGATTGCTCCATCCCCCGCAGCGCCAACCTTCCCAACCCTGCATTCAACTCCCGTCGCTGCTTGGATTTCGTGGGAAAAGCCTCCTGCTTCCACACATACAGCGCCTCGGCAAACTGCTCATAAAGCCCCGCCTTCGTTTCCGGCAAACCCCCCTGCCGAATTTGCCAAGCGCGACACAACAGCGCCAACCGCAGGGGATTTCGCACCGTATCCCGAATCCGCTCTTTTCCAGCTTGGGCTAATTCTGCCAGCAACCGCTCCCCTAACTCTCCTTGACGCGCAAACCAGCGTTGAATAAATTGCCCCACCCCCTCCGGGTAGTCAAAATCGAGATTGCGATAAACATCAAACCCTTCCAGGGTATTTTTCCCCGCATCCCAAACATTCTGGCGACAAGTCAGCACCGCTCGCCCTTGGGCAACCCATCCGGTAATCTGAGCCGCAACAGTCGCCAGGGGGTTGCCACCCGCCGCCATTTCATCCACTCCATCCAGCAAAAGCCACACTCGCCCACTGTTAAACAACAACGCCAGCGCGTCTTCCATTTCCGGCGTTACCCGCACCGCACCCAGAGCATCCTTAAGCCACTTTTGCAACAGATACTCCTCAACACTTCGCCCCTGCAAATCTGCCAAAGACACCCAAATTGCCACATCCTGCTCTGTTTCTGTCGCTACCCATTGGGCAATTTTCTGTAACAGCGTCGTTTTTCCTGCCCCCGGCTCTCCCGTCACCGCTAACCTGCGCCCTTGACTTTTCGGACTTTGCCCCTGTTTCAGCACTTGCGCGAAAAACTCATCATTTTTATAGGTGCGGGTGACTTCTTCATACTCCTTTTCTGGCTGATAAAATTGGGAACCTTCCTCTGGCGAAACTTCCCCAGAGCGTTTTTCCTTCTTTACCCGTTCAACTAATCCCAGAGGTATATAAATATCATCAAAAGCAAACTCTACCCCGTTGCCAGTGGTGAGGGGATTTGTTGTTAGTCGTCGTTGCTTTGCTAAAGCTTCTTGACAGACTTCGTGCCAGTCAATATTGGGAATCGACTTTGCCCGGTTCCCATCGGGCGAGTTCAGTCAATTATTAATGGTTAAGGTGCTGTTATTAAAGGTATTTCCTTGCAATACCTGTTTGATCTCATCAGCTAGTTTACTATTATTAACAATAGAAGGGTTAGCTCTGAGATGAGTCTCAATTTTTTGAATATAGGGATTGATTTTAGGTTCCTGTTGCCCTAATTCCGCTAACTCTTGAATTTGTGTCCATAATTCGGGTCGTTTTTCGGCTGCGGCTTGAATATCGGGAATGACTTGACTATAATTTAAAGGCCGATCGGGTGTATGTTCAATTGCCGTTACTGTAGTGGGACTTTCTTGGTTAAGATTTGTTAAAAATTGTTGCGTTTTTTCAACACACATCTCACCGATTTTTTCACCTGTTTTCTCTAAGGCTTTCGTTCCCATGACTGTTCCTAACGCTAACGCGGCTGCCAATAAAGGTTCCATAATCTTAAAATATAGATAAAGAAAACTATTTCTGATTGTAATATAACATATAAAAAATCGTCAAGTCATCGGCTCTGTGTCTCATCGCTGGTCTTCCCCAAATTTTGAATCGCCTGTCCTTTAGTTTTTCTTAGGAATACTCTTGGGCATATTTGCTTTAATTGCGATCGCCTAACAGGAATAGTAATGTCAGTTGCGATCGCACCCGCCATTGCATTGCAGCACCAGTAGTCGCTGTTGGAGCATTAATTTGGTGGTTAGCGCGTGATTAATTCTCGCTAAAATACCGATCGAAGCGGTCAATGAAAGACTGCCGAATTAACTCGGCAGCGCTTTCCTGTTATTTAAGGTGAGTGAGTTGAGTGATGCTGAGCAAAGCAGGCAACATCGAGTCAGGCTTATCTCCTGTTTTGAGAGCAATTTCTAAATCAAACAAAATGGAGAGCGATCGACTTAAGGAGTTCGCAGATACTTCCTTAACCTCCTGCTTAAGGAAATACAGCCGTTTCGGGTTACTAATTCCGCACATACTAGCAATTTCGCTATCAGAACGTTGTTGGTCGGAATTGATAGTAGCTTTTACCCACAGCCAAGTTTTAAACTGAGTTTGGAGAGTGGCAATAATTGCTAAAGGAAACTCTGCCCGAGATAGCAATTCATCAAGCACCTTAATTGCCGCCACTGCTTGACCTTTTAAAAGAGCTTCGGCAAGTTGAAAACAGTTGGCTGTGGTAGCTGGAACGAGGATTTTAGCAGCTTCTTTCGTAATGCGAGCGCCTGCTGCATAAATGGCTAATTTCTCTAGTTCACTGACTCTTCTAGCAGAATCGTTGCCAATCGCTACCGCTAGATAACTGCCAGCATCTCGGGCAATTGAGAGATTCATCTGTTTAGCAGTAGCAGCGATCGCACTTTCAATCAAATCGGTACGCCAAGGAGGAATGAGAGTAAACTCCTTGAGGTTACCAAACTGCAACAAATGCTTGACTACCTTGAGCCGTTTGTCGATAACAGCAGCAGTGAAGACTAAGTGCGTTGTAACAGGTAATTGGGGCAAAATTTGCAGCAATTCTAGCCCCATTTCTCCAAATTGCTTGAAATCGCAATTTTCAACGACAATAAGTTTGTTTCCACCGCCGAAAGGAACTGAAGCAGCAGCAGAGAGGGCTGCATCCAGGGAAGAAGCATCGAAGCGGTGGATGTTGAAATCTCGCCAGAGAGGATGAGTTTGAGTCTTAAACTTTTCAACTTCTCGTTCAATTGCGTAGGTATCATTCCCAATTAGGATGCTAATCATGCTGCTAACTCTTCCTGTTGTTTGACAGTTACAGTAACAGAGCGGCCTAAAGCTTTAGTAACGATCCGCTGCACGGATTCAAGGTGACTCTGAAACTTATTCGCGTATTTTCTTTCTACTGCTAACACACATGAATCAGCCGAAAGTTCGGCAATTTGAGCGCGGTTTAAGAGGCTACGATTGCCTGGTTTCGCTGCTGCTACTACTTGCGCCCAAGTTGTCTCAAAGTCAGGAGAATCTGCCTCTATTTTTTGAGGACTTTTATCAAAATTGTCAGGCTGATTAGATGGGAAAGTTGCCGGCAATCGCGTTTCGGGGGCAGCGGGTTTGCTTGACAGCATCAAGTTCAGCAGACAGACTTCTAACCAAGTAGCAGCATTGGTGCTAGTTCTCAATTGAAATTCTGATTTTTGCAATTGTGTACAAGCCGCATCAATTGTTTCAAAATCGAGATGAAGAGCGAGCGATCGCAGTTGTGAGTAGCCTACTGGCCCTGCAATTAAATTCTGGCAGTGGCGCGTTGATTTGACAATGAGCAAATCTCTCATTGCTGCTAGCAAGCTGCTGAGAATAAGTTTAGGGGTTTTGCCGCTGTCAATGAGCGTTCTCGAAGATTGCAGTACGCTTAGGGTATCGCCAGAATGAATGGCTTTGAGAAGGGCGATCGACTCTTGCTCGCTGATACTGCCAGATACTTCTGCAACTTGAGTTAGGGTAATCTCTGAGTTTAGCAGTGAAAGCTGAGAAAGTAATTGTAGAGCATCTCTTAACCCCCCGTCACAGGTACGAGCGATCGCCCGCATCGCCTCACTTGCGATCTCAATAGATTCAGTGGAGCTAATTTTGTGCAATTGTCCGATAATAGCATCAACTGACAAGGCTCGGAAGTTAAAAGTTTGGCAGCGGGAGATAATTGTCGGCAGGACTTTATGTGCTTCAGTCGTACAGAGAATAAACACCACATGAGCCGGAGGTTCTTCAAGGCATTTGAGGAGAGCATTTTGAGCGCTGGTACTGAGTTGGTGGCACTCGTCTAAAATCCAGATGCGGTAAGGGCTCATCGCTGGCGCAAAGTTGCTGTGTTGTATTAATTCTCTGGCATCATCCACGCCATTGTGAGAGGCCGCATCGATTTCAGTTACGTCTAAGCTTGAACAGGAGTCAATGGTTTTGCAGCTTGAACATTCTCCGCAAGGAGTGGCGGTTGGCTTTTTGCTATTCAAACAATTGAGGGATTTAGCAAGAATGCGAGCGGTTGAAGTTTTGCCTGTTCCTCTGGGGCCAGTAAATAGGTAAGCTTGAGCAATTTTGTCGGAGGTGATGGCATTGGTCAAGGTTGTTTTGATGGTGTCTTGACCCACTAATTCTTGTAGGTTTTTGGGGCGGTATTTGAGGTGCAGTGGTTGGTACATTTTGAGTCGTTAGAATACTTCTGGTAACTATTCCCCGATAGGGGAGGCATGCCTGAAGTTATGCCATTTCTCAAAAATCTTGCTACAGAATTGTTAGCTTTGTTTGTGGGCTCTGTTTGTCAGGTGCGGCTCTGTGAGATTGTTTGTCTAAATTAGGAATTTTTAATGGCGACACACCCTACGGCTACTATTGCATGAGTCTTGATAATTAGTATTAATATAAGTTGTTGGTGCGACAGTATTGAACACACTTGTAGATAATTTTTATGTTAAAATAGGAATTTAAATTATCCTAATTTATACAGTAATAGGCTCCGAATTGGGGCAGGAGAGGGCATCAAATTTAGATGCCGCTCCCCACCTTTTATTCTTGCGGAGCGATAATGTATTCGCACTCTAAAGCCTCTGTACCCGACGCTGGTATTCCAAACGGTGCAATCAGTATGGGAGCCGTAGGAGTTGCCATTAACATCCGCAAATCCGAACTAGAAACAGCTTTAACTGTATCAATTAAATAGCGGATGTCGCACTTGATCCGAAAGTCACAACCGAATAGTTTGGCATCAACTATCTCAGTACCAGAACTGAGAGTATTATTTAGTGAAATTCGCACTTGTTGACTATCTAAATCGAATTCAAAAATTGCTGTAACATGGGACTTATCGCTGTGAGAAGCTAACCGCTCTAAGGCTTTTAAAAAGCTGAGCTTCTCTACCACAATTTGATGGCTAAGTTCATGCCGATAAGGAGCAATAATCTGGTCGCACTTCGGGTATTTTCCTTCTAATAACTGCGCTGTCAGCCGCCAATTGTTCCACTCAAAAGCAACAAAGTTATTGCTATTGTCAGGCTCAGTCTCATAGTAAATAGCTACTCTGTCAGTGGGATTCAAAGTCCGCTCTAATACCCGGAGTACCTTAGTGGGTACTGTAAATTGCACGTTTCGAGTGTTCAAAATATCGGAATCACTGCTTTCACTGAATCCTACAACCATTGCTATCCGATGTCCGTCTGTTGTCCAAACTCTCAATTGAGAAAGTCCCCTTTCTGCGTCGTGGCTTAGTTGAAAGTTAGCTCCAGTTAAGATACGTTTGGTTTCTTCAGAACTTACAGCAAATAAGCTGGCTTTGAGGACAGCAATTAACACGCTAGCAGGAATGGTCACAAGTTTTTGTTCAAGGCTCTTGATAACAGGGAATTCGTCCGCAGTTAGCCCACGAATGACGTGCTTGCTCCTTGATGCAGTCAGAGTGGCACTGACTGATGGAACGTCACTTCCTTTGATAATTTCCCAAGAACTCTTTAAGGTAACGCGACTTTTCGGAAATTTTCCGAGAATGTCTGCGAGTATGGTTGCAGGGAGAGTGAGCTTTCCAGATTGATTGATATTAGCTTCAAAACTCGCTTGTATCCCAAATTCCAGGTTATAAGCAGTTAAATGCAATTGTCTAGTTGCGGCATCTGCTTCTATGAGAATATTGGATAAAATGACATGGTTGTTATTGCTATAAATGCTGCTTTTGAGAGTTTGGATGTAATCATTTAATTCTCTGGCATCACAGGCAAATTCAACGATTGAAGGGGAAGGGGAAGGAGAAGGCTCCGGCAATGTCTCATCGTTTGATTTAGCTCCTAAATCAGAAGCATCTGTGGCTGAAACTGGTGTATATTCTGTGGATTTTTCAGAGGGTTCTACTTGTTCTGAAAGTGCTGTTTCCGGTTCAGAAGTTGAAGAACCTTTTGTGATTTTTGTAACAGATTTTTCAGCCTTAGCGGAATTAGTCGCTGTTTCAGGAGATCGTTTTTTCTTGGTTGCTCTCTGTACTACTTTTTGCTGAGGGGGTGTTTCTGTAAGTCTAGATTTTGCCATAATTAGTTGTGTGTCAGAAGTTCGATTTGCCGCTGCGGTAGCAGCACTCGCGAGCGGTGGCTGAAAAAAGAGAGTCGAAGTGTGGAAAGAGTGGAACCAATATGGTTGAGAGCAGGTGGATTATTGTAATTATTTTTTAACAATTAAAGGTAATAATCAACCTTTATTTTAGGATGATAAATTTGAGCTTGTTGATTAATAAAATCGTAATCTAAGTAGCAGTTTTTGGGAGTGCATCTTGTCGAAAAAAAGAGAGCGAAGCATTCCGGCATATAAGTTATTGGTGAACGTCTTATATTTACGGAGGTCATGCTTCGCCCTACTGATATATTATTCTAAGTGAGATGTCGCCTTTTTCACAAACCGATTTATTGCTATTTTCTCCCTACTTTCTACTGCCTATCATCAAAAGTTACTTGAACCAGATTTAGTTAAGTATCCTAATGCAAGTTGAACTCGGGATGAAATTGGAGGAACAAATAGTATCCGTTGGCGGCAGCGACTCGTTCCGACATACAAGAGGCGGTGGTATTCTTTAAGTTTCTGTTTGCTGCTCATTTCTTTTCCCACCAATAGCCGAGTCAAAATGTCATTAATGTCCAAACCCACTTCATCAAAAGTGCTGCCTTGAGAATTGTGAATAGTCAGGGCAAAGCAATTGTCAATTTCGGCAAATATGTCGTCCTTAAACCAATAATACTTGCGCCATAAAAATCCGCTGCGCTTGGCACTCTTGAGTTTTTCCTTAAGTTCAGCCTGGTAGCGTTTATTTTCGGATTCATGCAGCACAAAGATTTGCCGAAATAAACCGTCATCGGTCACAATCTTTAAAAGCCATACTCGATAGCCGTAGTGTTGGCTCGTTTCAACTTCTTTAATGGTAAATTCAGTTGAAGTGGGCAAAATAACGGTCTTACCATCAGGGGCCATGATTGGTTTCTTAGTAATCAGCCTTTCTCCCGGTATGAATCTGGGGGCTGTTTGACCGTAAACTTGTTCTCGGAGGGCCTGATTGTAATAGTTGACTTGCTTGTTTGTCCAGCACAGAATCCGAAAGCAGTCAGGGTTGGAAGTGAATTCGCGCTTGATGGTTTTGAGGGCGTATTGCAGGAGTGTTTCTGGCTTAACTTTGAATGCACCGTTAGATTTGTTCCCTTGAGTGTAGGTAGAATGTGGCAAGAACATATCGGTTTTATTCTTGACACAAGAACGGCATTCGGTGATGAAGTCGAGGACGGGACTTTCTCCAGCTTGCCTGACAACTTCGGTTAGCATAGTTTTATTGGTAATGCTGAAGACAGGCGAGCGTTTTTCTCCGACGGGGTTAAGCTGAGCTGGGTCGCCCATGAGAATTAATTTGCGGTGGTTGAACAGGGTACGTTCAAATCTACGCTCAATCCAAGACCATAATTGAGTTCCAACCATCGAACATTCGTCAAGAAAAATGATATCGTAGAGGTGGAGGTAACAACAGCTTGTCTGTTCTAAGACTTTCTCTTGTTCTTTGCGAACTATGCCTAAGCCTAAAAGTTGGTGTATTGTCAGAAAGTCTACTCCGAAAATACCTTGAGAGGCTGCCATTTTTCTGAGAATACCGACGGCTTTGTTAGTAGGTGCAGTGAGGACAATGCGCTTGCTTTGAGCCAAGAGTTCTTTGATTAGAAGAAAAATAAGTGTGCTTTTTCCTGTGCCTGCATAACCGCAGAGCAAAAAGAATGACTCAGTGCTGCTTGCAAATGTTCTCAATTTGTCGAGTGTTTGCTGCTGTTGTGGTTTGAGAGTGAAGGGAATTTGTTTAAATTCCTGCGGTCGTTCTAGTAAGGTTTGAATCATTATTAGTGCTAGATAATAACTCTATCGCCTCCCTAATAAGCGTTAGCTTGAGTGCAAGACTGTTTCACGAAGCAGGTTAAATCAACAAAAAAAAGGCGATAGCGCTCTGGTACACTAGAGGGCGATCGCTGATTTATTTGTTGATTAATAATATGAACAGTGGTTGTTGGTTTTTAAACAATAACAACTTTGGTCTTCTTAACTCGCTTGATATTAGCTACTGTTCCTTTGCTTTGTCCGTCCCAGATGGCTAGTCCGTAATCACAATGCGAACACATTTGGATGTCGCGAGCGCTATAGTTTCCGGGAATGCCAATGGTGGGATAACCAAAAGTATTCCTAGGTTTGCCATTGCCGCTAAATAAGGCATAGTAAACCAAGACTTTCTGGTAATTCTTAGACTGCAAATACTGCTGAACTAAGCTATCAATACCAGAAGCATCACCGACTATAACTTCAAATCCTAGTTCAATGATGCGATTGAGAGATGCGATTGCTCCTAAAGGCAATTCATTAATGGAACGACTACCGGAAATCATTACTGTTTTGTTCATGCGATCCTGGAATTGTAGGGTCAAGGGTGAATTGAATAGCACTCAAACTCAAAGATTGTTCCTTGAGTTGATATTTACGACTAGAAAAAATCAACATTTTATGCCATTAGGCAATTTATATTTTGGATTAGTAACAGAGTTGTTTATCGCATTTACACTGTCATAAACTAGCCAATTATATTTGATTTCCCATTTGTTCCATCATCTTGGCATCTTTTCTAAATCAAATTCAGCAACTTTTCGGAGAGTTTCTAAGCGCTTACTTAAAGTTTTATGCCGGGGAGATTCTACAGCGTATTCGTATTTAGAGCCTGTATGTTGAATATCTGGAACTTGGCAATCAATTAAGTTGCTAAGGTAGCCGACTAGCTTTTTGACAGGTATTAGCCAAGCCTTAGCTAACGCTTTAGTACGGAACCCAATCCAAGCTCTAAAGTAGGAGCCGTCTTCGCTAATCTGATAAGCCACATTGGGGGATAATTTAACAATAGATTCGATACGAGCTATACCCAAACCTTTGAGTTCGGTCAAACTGTAATTTTGGATTTCTCCGCTGTTCCACTCGATTTGGAATGGACGTAGATTTTCAACGTTCAAGCGTTGGACTGTCCCCCTTTGTTGAACTCCTTCTCGGCATTTTAAAATGTAATCTCCCTCTTTAAATCCGTATAATCCTTGTTTCTTGGCTAGGTTTTCTAGGTGCTGCTTCCAGGTTTCTTCCCAAGCTATGTTAAAGTCGAGAAGTTCGTAATTTTCTTCGCTCAATTGTCGAGCCAGTTTTTCTTTGAATTGCTGTTTTTGAATTGGCATAGCGAATTCTAAGAAGTTGTCGGGTATTTCGAGAGCTAAATACGTCTTAGCTCGGATTTTGAGGTCAGCAACAGACAAACTGCGAGCGACTTTTAACTGCTGAGGTGCAGGAATATCTATGGTACAACTTGTCGGGAAGCCTGGAAACAAGTTAATGGGAAAGAGATAAGATTGGTCGAGAGTCGAGATGAAAATGTGGTGTTCAGTCAGCGATTCTACTTGGAAAATAGTTGTGTTACTGAATTGTACCTGTTGCGAATTAGCAAGTACGATGGTTGTGCAAGCTGGAAGTTCTCCAGTAGTTTTTTGAGGAATAAACTGAGGCACAAGGGAGATTTTGAGGACACGAATTTCATCAAGTGTATAATTCCAAGAAAAGCTGTCTTCGCTGTTACTAGCATCCCAGGTAATTCTTACAGGTCGATCGGTTTGATTTAGAGAAGTGACAGTACCGTAATGCTTACCAGTTTTGATGATATCGCCTACTTTAAAGGGAAGTTGATCGGAAGGATGCGGAGTGAGAAAAGGGAAAATTACCGCTACCACTTCTTTAACTTCACTGGGGGGAGTGTTGTCAGATTTAGAGCAAATATTTGAGAGACCGATTAAAGCGGTGTTAGAGTCCATAACCTTTGAGAAGTTAATTTTTTTTCAACTTCTCCCGTTAGGGGGTATCTTCTCGAACAGAAGCCTAAAACTTTCTAGTTTTCGCTAGCATCTTTGGTGCATATAAAGCAAATTTAGGCTTTATTTAGGCTTTAAATTTGTTTAAGTCCCGCTAGATATATCGCCATGCTGTCAAGATCACGATATGGAAAACTAAGCGAGCAAAGATGCCCACTTCTGAAAAAATTGCTGCCGCCATAGAGACGATAGACCACTTGGTAGCTTGGCTACAAGATACCGGACTGAGTGCGTCCGCGATCGCCCAGTTTAAATTCAACTCGCTGGCCTCTATGTACCCAGAACTCAAAGGGGTAGCAGAGACGGCAAAACAACTGATTGGTGCAGCTTCCCCTTTGACAGAAGTTGGGATGACAGTAACGGAACTAGCAGCAATACTCACAGATAACTTAGAGTGCAAAATCAAGCCAGATTTAGTCAACAAAGCTCTAGTTTCATTGGGGTATCAAGAGCGTAATGAAGCCAAGCGAATTTGGATACTGACACAAGCCGGCTCAGCTCATGGTATTTCCTTGCTGGCTACTTCAACAACAAACAAATGGAGTGGTTCTCAAATAAAGTGGTATCGCTCTCTAATTCCCATCTTAGAAGAATACTTAACAAATACAGGAATTTTAGAGAATGGCAGCAGTAGCGATCTCACTGCAATACAAGATACAGAACACTCTGAAATTTCCGAAAAAAGCCTTGCATCAATTACTCAAAATGGTAACTCTCCTAGTATTGACTACTCTCAGGGCTGAAGCACCTGAGTTTCCCGCGTATCGTGAGGCTCTATGAAAAGAAAGCAACTTGGACAGTGCCTGAGCGAGTCAAGGTCTGGGAAATTACAGTCAATCCTAGTCAGATTGAGCTGATTCAATCCTTTGCCGACGATGCCTACACGAAACGCTACAACTCAACACAGTATTAAACCAAAAAAAATCTTAATAAAGTTAGCAAAATAAAGGGAAGGGGAAGGGGAGGGTAAAGGTGTATTGTTCAACCTTTACCCTCCCCTCTACTCTCTCAGATTTTTCAGATGGGTATGAGGGCTATGTCCTTGATTTTATCAAGCTTTTGACGGGGTTGTTATCCCGTTAGGTGTAGCTAACCAGGATTTGTATCAAGTACAACTAAACTTTATGAGAGATGAACAACTGATAAATTCTGAGCGCATAGAACCAGATTTAAGGTTAAGGAAAGTGGCAAAATTACGCAAGTCCTTTGTCAAACTGAGGCGGAATAGATAGTCAGTAACGATTGAGGCAATTGTTTGATTAATTGTGAGACTCTGAGCGTTAAGATTAGCCAACTCAGCACAAGATAAATGGGTATTTCCCAATTCTTCAGGTCGCAATTCTATCAAATTGGGGCATTGTAAAACAGGAGAGGGAAGCGCTCCCATAATGCCTGTTTTCTTGAACTTATCCAGGTGCGGAGTTAGCTCTTCAAGGCTATTATGGCTGCCCAGTAGAATTTGACCGCTATCAAAGTTATTGCCAGCATCAAGATACCAGATTCTAGGAATCTCAGCGTGGCGGTTATTCTCTAGCGTTTTGCCCAAGGAACGGCGAGCAGCACTATTGTCAACGCAGCCAATGATAATTACCAAATCATTCCAGTATGATTTTACCAATTTGGGGTCAAAATAGTCAGGAATTGCACTAATTTCTAGCCCCCAGGTAAGATTGTAACGCAAGGCAAGAGTAGTGGCTTTATTCAGTCCAAGTTCAGATTGACAAAATCTCTGCCTCCCCAAATTTTTCCCTTCCACAATATCGGGATCTACAAAGGTAATATTGACATTTTTCCCAACTTGTTTGAAAACGTAAGCTAATCGTGCTAAACTTTCAGCTACATAAGAGCCAGTGCCGCCACAGCCAACGAGCCATAAGTGAAGGTGAGAGTAATCTTTGAGAAGGAGAGGTGTGGAATTTGCGTACTCAAAGTCGAGGTTTAAGGGAGTTTTGGTAAGCATCAGTGATAAAATGTGGATCTTCAAATACAGAATTAGCTTTAATTAAGCTATAGTGTCCGAAAATTCCGATTCTCACTAAAATCTCAGGAGTCAAGGTATTAACTTTACCCAAGACTGCATAGAGGCGAAAACCCCGCTCATCAGCATCATCTGTGCTGCTAAAGAAAGCAGGCAATTCTGCGTGAGAGTGGCACTCAATTAAAGCAGTTGAGTAGGATGAATTGTCAAAAGGCTGGCAGCTCGTTCGTGTAGTCAATTGGACTGGAATTGTCAGTTGCCATTGATTACTACTGTCAAGGGATAGGTGAAATAAAATCTCTGTGAGATTGCCACTGCTATCTTTGGTGAATACAGCTTTTGTCAATATAGAAAGTAGCAGTTCTGATGGTACTAAACGAGTCTCAAGGTGCAAGTATGGTTCTATAGGTGGCAACCCTTTGATAGTATTGGGCGTTGAATTTGCAACAGGAATCATGGCCTCTAGTCCGGGGCGAACTGAACGCACAAACACGCCGTTAGAGGCTGTAACGTATTCGCAGAATACCCCAGTAGCAATGGGAGGCAAGGGAATAGAGGCATGAATGTGGTTAAAAAGTTTTAGCATTAACTTAAACTTTGTGTTGAACAATAAATATTGAGTGCAGTCCCTACATAGAAGTTTTGATTTAGGTAGGGTTAGCAATCAATAGGAGGTGTTGCACTAAAGAGTCAATTGAAGGACTGTACCTCACTTCAACTAAATCTTTAACAGGATAGGTACGCCTTTTTCTCAAGGCTAAACTTTTCAGATGTTCTCTGACATCTTGGGGAAACTTTCGGCTTTTTTGGCTTGATAAGTCAGCATTGAAAGGAGTGGTTATGAAGCTCTGCCAAGCAATATCAATGGTTTGAGTTGAAGCAACAGGTGGAGTATTTTTACCCCAGCAAATTAAACCGTTTGGATGGATGTTTGGTAAAGGAGTGTGGTAAGCTTTCGACTCTGGGTTGAAAGTAGCAAAATCAGTTGCAAATACCCAATATTGAGTGTTTTGTCCTACAAATACCAAGGCAGTTAGTGGAATAGTAATGGGTTTACTCTCATCAAATTGGAGGTTATATTGGGCAGGAGATATGAATTTTACTACCCAATTTCCTTGAGAGTTAGTTCCCCACCTTATGACTCCTGGGGGCATCCAATCCGTATCAATCGGCTCGTGAGAAAATGCAGTTCTCAAACTGACAGAGGAGAGTAGTTTGTAGTGTTCCTTTGTTCCTTCTCGATAATGGAACAGATATTGTTCTTTGATGAACAGTAATTCAGCATCAATTTCTGCTAGCTGTCGGGGAGCTGTTTGCAGAATTTCACGAAAGACTTCTCCTGACAAATGTTGCATAATAACTTGAAATCGATAGAGGTTATGGAGCTAACCCGATAGGTAAGGTTAGCTCATGCTTGAAAATTAATATTCGTTCGACTGCATTAGGGTAGCAACTCTCCAAGTTTTGTCGGGGTCTTCTGGACATTGTGAACTAACTTCCTGATTTTCCAGCCATGCTTTCCTGTCAAAATAATCAATTTTGAAAAAATAGCTTTTACTGTCAAGTTGAATGCTAAGAAAATCTCGTTCTCCGTAGGGGTTGTTGCCAGCTTCAAAGGTGTTAAAATCTCTTAGTAATTGCAGTAACTTTTGTTGCTGTTCGGGAAGAAGAGCTTTTACAGCTTGAGTAATCCGAATTTCACCAATTTTGGTATCTCCTTGACGTAATTGGTCATTAAGACGTGCAATTCTTTCGGCTGTTGTTAGAGTTTCAGTCATAATTAAGGCCTCAATTTCCAACAACTACAACCGCACTAGCGGTTGCTGGTTCACTCGTAATTATTCGGATTCAGGGGTAATTCAAATTGACAAGGTGCTTTTGTTCCAGAGTTCAAGAATTTGCTGAAAATGTCGATGGCGGTCAGTAGCAAGCCAGTCAATGACCTGTTGAGCCTGGGTTATTAATTCTTTAGCACTTTGCCATTGTTCTGATAAAAATATCAAGTTTTCGACTGTCCATTCTCCAAATTGATACTCGTGTTGAGCGCAGCCGTCAAGCCAAATATTACCCGTTGAGTAATTGAGGAAACTCAGTACAATTGGCATCCCTTTTACGGGAAATTCAGCCAGAGAGCAAAACTGTTGGAATTGCTGATGATTGATCCTATCTGGTGGTAGAATCTGAGAAAATGAAACTTCAAATTCTTGTTCATACCAATCTTTCATCTCATTTTCAGTTAGCCAATTTAGTCCTTCAGAACTTAGAGAAAGCAGGATTTGCCATTCAGGAGCTAAGGAATCAATATCTTCATAGCTCAACCAATCCAACCCCCAAGACTCAATCAGGAGTTGGTCGAGGCGTTCTTCTTGTGCTATTTCTAATTGCCAGGGGCTGATCGGGATAAGTTCTGTTTCGTCAAGAAGACGGAAGAATTCTAATTCGCGGGGGCTATGATTATCAGGAGTATCCGAGTAAATAGAACTGGTACTGGTAGCAAATTCAGTTGAAAAAAAGTGCTGGTAAAGATTGAGAAGTTGAGCGCTATTGAGCGTTTGTCTGAGAAATTCAATCGCTTCAAGTGGCTTAGTTACTGGGTAGGAGTGTCGCAAAGCGGCAATGGCTTGCGACACAGACAAAATAGTTGCAGGCATTAAAAATTAAGAGGAATTTGGAGACAAGCAATAGCTGGCGCAAGTTGGAGTTTTTTGAGAGTGTCTCTAAATCGCTGTAGTTCTTGCTCACCCAGAGCGATCGCGTCAGAGAGTTCTTGAGCCCGACTTGCCAAGGTTAGCGGAGTAACACAACCGCTGATAGAGTCGCATTGCAGAGCCCAAGTGAGTTGGACAGCTTGATTCGGTTCTTCCGGTGCGGAGACAAGTGAGGGGAGTGGGGAATGGGGAGTGAGCAGTACGCATAGTTCTTTTTTCCAATCTTCTTCTACACCCTTTGTCTTGGCTTGTTTGATGATTTTAATGGGTTGACCTGTTTTTCGTTCAATTGTAGCGGAGCTTAATTCAGGGAAGTAAGGAAGTAGGACTTCTAGCAATTTTTCATCATTTGCAGTAATTTCGTTGGGCAGTTCGATTTGCCTGCCTTCATATTCTATTAGACTCATTGTTACCTCTTTAAAACAGGGGGATTTGTACTCCAGCTTCACCTTTGTTGACGGGGTGGTTAGCAGGATTTTGAAGATTTGGTTTGGCTTTTTTCCGGGGTTGACCAACAGAAGAACGAATTTGAGCGCTCACTTTTCGGTTAGGTAGGTTAGAGGCTAACCGCTGGAGCAATTCTTGTAAATGGTTTGGCCAAGCTCCAATCGAGTTTTCTCTAACTTGTACTAATAGTGGTAAGTCGTCATGGCTCGTTGCTGTAATTTCTACGATTCGCCCTTCTGGATGCCCATCGTCTGGTCGCATAACAATGTGGATTTTGATTGTACAAAAATTGAATTCATAAGGTTCTGATTCTCCTTCATCAAGTAAGTCAGGACTCTGTGAAGTGTTCTCAGTTTTGTTGATGGTTTCACCCACTTTTTGAGTAGCTGAAAGTGGAATATCCTCTCCAGTTGGTTCGGAATTTGGTTCTATTTGGGTCATGGCTGGATTCGCAGTACAAGCAAGTGCAGCTTATTCTCAAAAATTGCCGCGATCGCGGCCTTGCTTTTAACGATCTATTTTTTGTAAAGTTTTAACGGTAAGCGTGTTTCCCAAGAAATTTCTTAATTAATTCCCATTAATTATCTGTCCGACAAGATGCGGTCGCACTTGTCTCTATTGATTCTTTGATTGTAATTGCTCAACCCCCTTGACAAGAAGACGAGATAGACATTAGATAAAGGAATGGAAAAACTACCCGGCTTAAAGCAACTATTGAACGAGGCAAAAGAAGCCTTGATAGTAGAGCTATGGCAAGAAATCCAAAAACTCAGCGCAACATTAGCCACCTACGAACCTTGCGCCAGAGCCATCTCCCAAAAAAACTCTTCAAAATTCCGAAGTATTGATAGAGAAGGAATATCTATTGCGCTCGCAAGCTATATTACTATTAGCCACATCTACGATTGCACAGCTATCAATCAGAGCATATTTACTTATGCAATTGTAACTATCCGTACAAATGCGATCGCTCTAGAGCGTCAATCAATACTATGATAAAAAGTTGTAGTTAGTAGAGAATCAGTAAAATATATAAAAAATTCTCCCAGCTATCAGTAGGTTCTGTCGCTGGGAGAAATCGCTGGAAAGTCGGTTTATTCAACTAACGCAGGTATCTCGATTAATTCGATTTCAAACCTTCGCTGCATTCGCCGTTATTCTTTAGGCACAGTAGGCTTTGGTTGCATGTCAAAAATAATCACAAATGTGCGCGTTTTCACTAATCGCTGCAAAACCCGTAGATGATCATCTGCATCGTTTCTCTTACGAAATCGTGCCACAATAACACGCTGACAATTAGGAAGCAGGCTAATGATACACCACGGGTGCAATTTTTCAGAGTAGGTCATTTTAGTACCTCAGCAGTAAAAGTAACAGATTGTGCTCTTGTTTCATTGCTTGCCAAGACAGTAATTGAATAATCTTGTCAAAGACAGGTCACGGTGACATTGATATTTGATGAGGTTTGTGCTAAGACAAGCTCAAATTATCTTTTGATGCTGAAAAAGCTTGGTGTATGTATAGCAGCCACCAAAACTGTTGGAACAAGTCAGCAGTATATGATTGCGACAACGTATACAGTCGTTGCCCTGAACAGTCTTTCCGTTATACCCGCCACTATTAATCCAGGCTATTCTCTTCGCAAGGCGGACACAGGAAAGCCACCAATGTCTCTGGAATTTCCTCAAAGTGTTCCAGCAGAAAATCCATTAAAGCCAAATGACGCAAATCGACAGCAGTAGGAAATCTGCGATTTTTCCCCTTTCTAAACCAACCCCGCACTGTAGAATCAGAACGAGAACAAATAAAAGCAATTTCCTCATAACTCACTCCCCACTTTGCATAAAACTGCCTCGGTGTCATTCCGAATTGGCATTGACTGTAAACTGCAATCAAATTGCGTTCTCTATCGGTCAGATTCTGCTGCTTTTTTATCATCCTCAAACTTCTCCAAATCTTCCTCCCAGGCAGTATCAAACTGACACCACGTTGCACTTTTGGAATCAGGAGTAAGGCAAATTATGTAGCACCACATCCAACAGCATTGACACTGTTCGTAATTGTAAAATTTGCCGATAACCATTCCTCTGTCAGCTTCTTCGCTAACACCCGTCCAGCGCACCATCTCGCCGCACTTAAAGCGCGGGAGATGAATTTTGGCAAAGTTTACAGGAAATTCAATTGCAGGCGGCATATCCTTCAACTGTTTTAGTGGCAGGGTCGAAATCAAATCTCGCTTTCCTTTTGAGATTGACATGAGTTCTTAACTGTGCATCGACTGCAACAGATTTGTTTTGATAGGTTTTTATGCCAATTTCTTGATAAAGAAATTGCAGCGCGATATTTCCTTAAATCAATCAATTGGAATCTATATTTGACGAACTATTCTCAAAGCCCAACTCGGGCTAGGCTATCAGTTTTTTGAGATACCCCCCAATCGCGTTGATGTCAAGTCCGGTTGCAGCCGACTTGTATAGTAAAGGTGTAGTTGCTTTCGTCAGCGAGGTGCGATGATGGACAAACGTCTCCAAATCGAACCACACCGGGAAGTAGAAGGGTTATTGGAGAATATTGATGACTTGTTCTTCAGGCTCTAACTGGCCGCAAAAAAGGTTGCAGGTAGAATCAAACAATAGTATAATTAGATTAGTGAATAATAATTTTATTGGTAGCGCGGTGTTATGAACGCCCAAAAACCTGTTACTTTCAGAGACCTCATAGACGCGATCGCCACCTTACCGATTATCAACTTTTCCGAGAATTCGAGTCAGTTGAATAGCAATAAGCGGGAAGTGAGTTGCAATAAGCGCCTCCGATTGCCCAGAAAGCGATTGAGCCGGATTTGGTTAGCCATCAAAGAATAGAAGCCAGTTAGCCTACTTGACGTAAACCCCCTTTCGTCCAATAATGAAGGAATTTACGCTAAGAGGGCTGCGCCGTGAAGGTTCAAGGGAATGGGCGCGCTAAGATTTTGACGCCCGCAGAAATTGACCGACTGTTTGACCGGGGTTTTATTACAGCAAGGGACAGGCTTTTGTTTGCTGTAACTTTTTACTGCGCCTGCCGCATTTCAGAGGCGTTAGCTTTAACAACTCACGACATTGTTGGGGGGTCAGTCACGTTGCGGAAAGCGACGACAAAGGGGAAATCAGCAACGCGAACGCTGCCGCTCCATCCTATGCTGGCTAAGTATTTAAAGGCTTACAATCCAGATGTAGGTTTTTTGTTTCCGGGGCGAGACAATACGAAGCCTTTGACTCGCGCCGCATCGGATGTGATTTTTAAAGAAGCTTGCAAGCGGGTAAGAATTAAGGGGGCTTCAACACATTCGATGCGGCGGACGGCGCTGACTAATTTGAGCAATGCGGGGGTGCCGCTGCGGGTGATTATGGAGATTTCGGGACACAAAAATTTGTCGAGTCTCCAGCGCTATTTGGAGGTACAGCCGGAACAGCTTGTCAAGGCGATTGGACTTTTGAAGTAAGGCGACAGAGCTCAATATTTTCCTGTCCTTCAATATTACCGGAGTTTATAGATATTCCGAAACCGACAGCATTCAGCCTCAAACAGCAACTTAACCGTTCCCGTTCCGCTATTGCGCCCTTTCAATCCAATAATTTCAGCGATTCCCCGATCGGGAGAATCAGGATTGTAATAATCGTCCCTGTAAACTCCAAGCACAACATCCGCATCCTGTTCAATTCCACCAGAGCCACGCAAATCCGATAAACTTGGACGCTTGTTCGTGCGAGTCTCTACCCCCCGATTGAGCTGAGAAAGCAGCACAACCGGCGCGTCAACCTCGCGAGCCAAAATCTTCATCTGCCGCGTAATTTCGCTAATTTTATTGACAACATTTTCATCCGCCGAATTCACCATCAATTGCAAGTAATCAATAATTACCAAACCCAATGGGCCGCGCTCACAAACAAACTCCCTAACTCTGGAACGAATCTCCAAGGGAGACGGTTCCAAACTTTCGTCTATCCAAAAATCAGCATCGCTAACTTTCCCTAAAGCCGAAGCTAGGACTTCGTACTTACCAGCTAGGTTAACTTTCCTGATATCTTTCACCGACACCCCACTCTCAAGTGCCATTAGTCGTGCTGCCAAGTCCCGACCTGGCATTTCCATCGAAAACATCAAAACTCGACCGTTCGTGGAAAGGGAAGCAATGTTGTAGCCAAGGGCACAAGCCAAAGCTGTTTTGCCGCTGCCGGGGCGACCTCCTATGACAATCAATTCACCTCGGTAAAATCCCCCTCCCAAGAGGTCGTCGAGGTCGTAAAACCCTGTGCTGATTCCAGGAAAGTAGTTAGCAGTCTCCAAGCGCTCTTCCTCAATTTCATCTAGATATCGCCAAAGCTCTCCGCAGTATTCGGAGAGAGGTCGAATAGCTTTTTGTCGCTCTTCTCTGTACTTATTGAGGGCAAAAATCTTTTCCTCGGCTTTATTTAGTATCGCATCCAATTCGGTGGAAGTCTCGTAGCCAAGCTGCACGATGTCATTGCCAACTTTGATGAGTTCGCGCCGGACAAACTTGTCCATGACTAGCAAGGCATACTGGTCGATATTGACGGCTGAAACAGTTCGGTCTACCAGCATTACCAGTTTGATTTGACCTCCTACTACTTCCAGCAGGTTGTGGTCGTCGAGGAAGGTGGTGATGTTCATCAAATCTGTGGGCTGTTCTAGAGAATGCAGCACCAAAGCGGCCCGATAAATATGTTGGTGGACTGTAATTGCCAATGCTTCGGGACGCAGAATATTTGCGATTCTTTTAATGGCTATTGGATCGATCAGAATTCCGCCTAAAATTGCTTCCTCTGCATCAATATTGCTCGGAATAATTTTGTCAACTAAACTGACTGCCATGTCTGGTATTCTCCTTTGATCTTGTTGCTAATTCAACTGTGCGAAAAGTTGTCTAAAAGATGAAAAGCTGTCTAAATGGGTTGGACGATAACTGTTTTCACAGCTAAGCTAAATAGCTAAGTAGTAGACAATTTGTTCACAATTTGTTTTGCTTGCTGAGGAAATCGCTGTATCCACTGCAAGTAAATTTGCTGCTGAATACCTAGCGCTGCGAAAGCTTCTTCGCCTAGTTCTTGGAACTGTTCGGATAACTTTCGGTGAGTTGTTAATGGCATATACTGAGGGTCAATATAATCCTCAGTTATTCTTGTTGTCTGTGCAGAAGGAGAATTTTTTGGAGTTGGAGAAGAGCCTGCTGAAGCTGGAGACGAAACAACATTTGTTGGGTTCGAGTTTGGAAAACCATTAGTTTTTCCCCACCAACGACCGCGCAAACAGTCAACAATCCATCCTGAAGGGTTAGATATTTGCTTTGTTTGGCTTCTGATTTGCAGCAGGTTTATGGCTGCTTGAATTTCTTCTAAGTTGTACTGGAGGACGCAAACTCTCAATTCGGGATTCATCCCTCCTGTGGCTTGCATAACTATCTCGACAATCTGAGTCGCATCGGGGTTTGTAATTGCAACCGCTTCAGAGTTAGCAATCGCAACTACTTCGGCAATTTTAGTCGTTTCGGAATTGACAATTGCAACCGCTTCGATAATTTCAGTTACATCAGGATTGGAAATTGCAACCGCTTCGGAATTGGCAATTGCAACCACTTTGACAATTTCAGTTGCTTCGGAGTTAGCAATCGCAACCGCTTCGGCAATTTCAGTTACATCAGGGTTGGCAATTGCAATCGCTTCATAATTGGCAATTGCAACCACTTCGGCAATTTCAGTTGCTTTGGAATTGGCAATTACAACTGTTTCGACAATTTTAGCGACTTGAGGATTAACGAACGAAGATGTTTCGAGATTTAACCGGACAGCTTTGTTGGTTATTGTTGGTTCGGCGCCAGAGATTCTTTGATGGTCGAGGCTGTCGAGTTTTGTGGGTAGTTTTTGCGGGGGTTCAGAGGTTAAACCTGTTTGTTCTGAACTGCAAGGTATTGTCGCATCATCGATCGCTTGAATTTTATCTGAATTAGTATTCAGATATTCAGCGGTTGGGGCGGAATATTTATCCTCAGTTAGAATTTTTAGTCTTTGTTGTGAATTTTTATTTGACTGACTGTCTTTGGTCTGGATTTGAGTAGCAGGTTTTGGTTCTACATTTTTTGGTTTTACATTTGTCTTGGCTAAATTTTCTCTTTCTTCAAAAAAACTTAAAAAAACAGCAGCAACATTTTCAGTGCTTTGCTGTCCTTTCTTATCCTCTGTAAAGAGTACGGCGCCATCAGGGTTTGAACCCTCTATTTGCTCAATTTTTGACTGTTGACGTTGATTTTTTGATGAGTTGCTCAGTTTTTGGAATTTTGAGTGGGTATGAGTGAAGGGGCGAACGTCGCCCAGGTGCTGCACTGCTATGCGAAAAATGCCGCGTCCGTAGTTTTTCAGGATTTTGACCAAACCGAGTTTTTCGAGCTGTCTGAGGGCTGTCCGCCTGGTGTTGGGGCTGTAGGGCTTGCCATTGCGGACTCTTGTGGCTCGTTTTTCGCCCAAGGGGATGTCATAGATGTCGATTTCCTCTGGTTTGCCGCCGATGCAGGTTCTGTACAGGTAGAGGGCGAGTTTGATGGCGCTGGGGGTAGCGCCTTCGAGTACGTCGGCCAGGGCTTCGTAAATTGAGGCATATCTGGTGAGTGGTGGTTTGTGCCAGGTAGTTGTATCTGCAACCATTTTTTGTTCGCGGTAAAAATGAGCGTGTCACTTTTAGCGGCTGTGGTAGCTACTAGAAGCGTGCGAGAGGGGTTGTTATGGATTTGGTCGGATTTGGTCGCGGGGTATCCGCTCGTGCTTGCAGCAGGAAGGCGAGATGCGCTCCATCGCGCTGCATTGGCGATCGATCGTCGAGCCCGTGCGATTATTTTTTCCATCCTGCCAGGTCGATCGTCGCGGGATGTGGTGGCGGATCAGTCTTGTCAGACTTATAAGAGTTGTAATCAAAAGCTGAAACTTATATATAGCAAGAGTTTCAAAAAATCATAATCCTGGGATGTGGATAAGATTATCCTGGGATGTGGATAAAATTGTCCTGGGATGTGGATGTTTTTGTAATCAAGCTTAAACCCATATACTGTAAGGGTTCAAGCTCGATTTTTTAAGTTTTTTTTATGATTACACGGCTGCTGTCAGCTTGATTACGGCAACTAGCCCTTTAGGCTCGCTGGATCTCGCTAATTCTGAAAATAGGAGTATTTGAATGCGTTCACCTGCATAGCTATCCGCGAGATACCGGACAAAACTGGACAACCAGCTCAAACCAGTAAAGATACAGCCCGGTAAAGTCTGGACTGAGGTTGCGTTAAGAAAGTCATGGCACCCGCAAGATACGCAGCCAGCCCCAGGCTCTGTCGCTGCGATCGCTCAAATTGAATAACAACTTGAATAACCAATCTTTTATTGATCGGGCGTAAAAAATTTTTGCTTGCTGTTGATTAGTAAGGCTTTTGCTGGGTAACATCAAAATTCTCTAACGTGCCTAAAATCGACACAGCGCAAGGTCAAAGTTTTTTATCTGCTTGAAGTCACGATCGTAGGATAAAAAACACTAACCCAATCTATGAGCAGCTTTGGGTAATACAATTTCTCTAAAATGCTGCTACAATGCGGGTCGAGTACCCAATACAATTAGATTCGAGCGGTACAAACTACTGTTGCATTATTTTGGAGAAATGGTATAAGTTTTCCGAAGCAGCGACCAGTGAGGCGACGAGTCAGTTTGGTACGAGTACCGCGCCCCAAAACTGAATTCAACAGCCGACAAGTTTCAAACCCCCATCGATCTAAAATCTCCAATCTCAAATGCGATCGACTTCACTCAGCGATATCCAATAGAGCGAGCAATTTAGTCTCTATTTCCGGGCTGACAGTCCGCTGACCACGCTCTATCTGAGCAATCAGCGACTGTGAAACCCCCAACCAACCAGCTAATTTTCTCTGAGTCCACCCCTTACCTTCACGGGCTTTTCGCACGGAAGCACCTGCTATCGAGAGTGGTTTTGCCGAAGCGCGCTTTAATTGTTTGGGTTGGGTCTTCTTTGAGATTAAAAGTGGGATGGGTTCTGGCTGAAGGATGGTAATTTTGGCCGCCAGCCAGCATTCCAGGTAGCCTTTTGGGTTTCTTTCTTTGTTCTCAGGCTGAAGTTTATCTGGATAAGTTTCCGGGTCAAATTCTATTTGCCACTCCAGATTCATTAATAGTTTTAAGGCACTATCCCAGCTCTGCTTTAATTTGTAGGCTTTGCGATTATCGCTGCGAGCTGAGTCAATTTGTGGAGATGGTAAAATCGCTTTTAGTAGCGTTAAAACTCGGTATTCACCACTGGCGTGAAATCGGCTTTCTATGGTGACATGAATTGCTAGTCTTAAGGCAAATTCGTTATGGTACGGATCGATTCTCAGCACTTGCTGGGAAAGATAGCCAAACTGATATAACGCTTCTCTCGACTTGGCTCCAGCTCGGTTCAAAAAATCCTGAGTCCACAATCCGGGTTGGACTGTGATGTAGATTTCATGGGGGTTGTCTATCTTACCTTCAAAATTTAACTGACCTTGGGGTTTGATGTAGACATTCCACATTCTCCCTACAGGAGCACTAGCTATAATTTGCCCTTTCTTGTTCATTCCCTCAATCCAAACAGCTTTGACCAACAAACAATCAAGGGCAAATGCTGTATTAGCAATCTCTAGCAGTTTTTCTATTTGAGTTTTTTTGTGATTTTTATCCCATCCCATTTCCTTAACAATATCGCTGGCTTTTAGTGTAAAGCTGCTGTGCCAAGGAGTCTCTTGTTTCATGGTGTGAGCTGCAAAAATAATGTGCAATTTTGCGCTGGTAAACCCAAACTTATCAATGATTTGCTGGGCTTCGTTCCAAGGCAGCAGGGTAATGTCACCTGGGCTGGAAATGTAATGCTCGATATAATTGTTTGAGTTACCCTTTGCTTCATGTTGAAAAACAGCAATACTGCTGGCAGCTTCATACCACAAATCAGGTCGGATCTGCGCGCGGAGACTGGAAGCCATCAGAGCTGCTGTTGGAACAGCTTCTACAGATTTATTCTTGAATAATGGGGGTTCGGTTACTGGAATTGGAAGGGGTGCAAGTTCTAAGATTTTTGCCAACTGAGCTGCTGATAGATTTTGTATATTTATTTGTTGTAGTAATTCATCGGCAGCATGATATCCACACGCACTAATTATCTGAGATTCTGTCCGGGATTCGGATTTGGGTAAGGATGCGTCAGGGTGAAAAGCGATCGTTCCAGGCAGAATATCCGATAGGTTTTCTCCTCGCTCGCAGATATCTAATTGATTCAGTATCCACTCTGCATTCTTTTCCAGAAAATCAGATATAAAGTATTTCTCGAATGTTTTTTCAATAGTTCCTAATAATTGTGGGGTGATTTTTAAATCGCGATACGGTAAGTGTTTTATTCCACTGTTTTGAGATATAATTGTTTTCAAAACATGATGCAATCGGGTAGCAATATTCACTAATATTGAAGATAGGAGTTTACCTTCTCTACCTAGTTTGAGAGCGTATTGTTGGATGCGATCGCGGTCTCTCATAAGGACAATGTGTTTTCAGGTTGCCACATATATCGAATCAAGCAAGATTTAACCCGCCGACTATTAATGGTAAAATCCTCAAGGCGATCGGTGCTTGCTACAACCAACAAAAAGCTGTTTTGCGATCGAAATTACCGTCAGACAGAACAACTTATCAAAAAATTCAAAAACTGACTCACAAGCTTGCATTGCCTCATGGATAACTACCTCCACAATGCAATTCGTTTATTATAGATTGTCTGGCAGCTAATCAGATCGAAGGCGATCGATAAAAACGATGGGTAGAAACAGTCGATCGATTTCAGCAGACAGCCCCATCGAAACTTTGTTGTTATACCAAATTCATAAAATATCGCTAAATATCTACCCCCTCAACTCCCCCGTTCGAGGGGAGGAGTTAGAACTGCCTCTGTAGCAGAAATTTATGAAATTGGTATTATTCCCCACCATTTTGTTTCAAAACCGCCTCAATTTCCGCCAGCTTTTGGCGCAAAACCTCCTGCAACTCCACCAGTTGTTCAACCTCAGCTTGCTCCAACACTTGCGGTGACAGCTTTTTCAAATTCCCGGTTGCCAACTTGACCTGCTTGAACGGGCGGGCTGCTCCTGGGAAATCATCCAGAGTGGAACTGATAATTTCTTGCACCAATTTACGAGTTTGGGTCACTGACAATTTATCGGCAATAACTTGATTAGTTGTTTTAACTCTAATCGGCAGCGCTTCTTCCTCTGGCAAGACTAAATTTTTAGCAGAGAGTTTAGAAAGAGCCATTGCATGAACCCCTTTAAGTCCTAATTGCCTGATAGCAGTCTTAAGGTCATCAGCCAAAGACAGCATCGGGAAAATGTTGGCATCGATAGAAGCGGGATTGAGCTGCAAATCCAACAGTGTCCGCAAAACGGCCAACTCTTGTTCATCCAAACCCAAAGCGGCCAAACCCTGTTGCTGCTCGTCAGGTGCCACCGTCACCAACTCGGAAACCAAGTTCATCCGTTTTTGCGCGTTCAAGCGTCGCACCACTGTCGAGAGAATGCGGGGGATAGTTGCAGCTTCCAAACCCGTATTTTCAGACAACTCCCGCACAATAGCTTCTGCTTTATCGAGGGGATTGAGATCTTCCCGGTGCAGGGAAGTCAGCAGTGCTTTGCGGTGCAAAGCCGCGGGTTCTGGAACGATCACAGCTTGTAAAGTTTCCCAGCCCAGATTTTTAGCGCTGCGCCAGCGCCGCTCTCCATCGAATATCACCAAATCCCCCCGTTGAATCAAGATAATGGGTTGCAGTTGTCCGTCACTAGCAAGGGAACGGGACATGGACTCGATACTTTCCGGCAAAAATGTCTGTCTGGGTTGTTCAGGATTAGGCTGAATTTGGTCTAGTGAAATGGAGAGGATACCGCTGGCGGATTCTAGTTGTTCTCGCAGTGCAGTCAATTGAGATTCCAATTCCGTTGAACCCGATTTTCGCAGTTCTTCAATTTCTGCTTTGAGTTCCTGAATCTCGGATTCAGCTTCAGAGAGGTGCATTGACTGCTTGGCGGATGAAAAATAATTTCCCAAGTCGGGAGCTTTACGGGTGGCCATAGCGATTTTAGATTTTAAATTGGGGATTGGAAGAAGTCAGTTCATGGCTATAAGCCAAAAACGAAGGATTCGTTTTCGCCGGCGCAAGTTGTGACTGTGAATCAAACACTATTTCTTTTTTTTTCCTTTTTTGGCAATAGCCGGAGCAACTCCATTTCCCATTAAAGTAGCTAGGTGCTTAACAATTTCTTTGAAGTCGCCTAAAGCTGGGTGAAGCGGGCGATAAAGGTGTAATGGCAACCCTTGACCGCTGGCATTAACAAATTCTGCACTGTCCCGAATAGGTGGAAAAACGCGGATATTCATCTGCTCTAGCTGGGCTGGCAAGGACTCTAAAAGTTGTCGGTGGACGGCTCGTTTCGTATCGTATTGGTTGGGTACAAACCCTAAGATTTCTGGTTGCGGCTTGAGGCGTAATTGTTTGCAATGGTGGTAGTACCACTCCAGCAGGTGAGCTGCTCCTTGAATTGATTTTGGTTCGAGCTGTACGGGCACTATTATATGAGTGCAAGCAGTTAGTGCCATCAAGGGCAAGGGGCCGAGGGTAGCGGGGCAGTCGAAGATAATTAGGTCGTGATCCATTGGATAGTCACTCAGGCAATCGCCCAGAAGATAAGCGCCACGCTTGTGCAGAACTAACTCGTCTGCTGTTTGCGTCAGCGTCATTCCGCCTTGACAAACGGTTATATTATTGGTGTGGGAACTCCAGCCTTGAGTAAGAGGCCAAGAGCCATTGAAGCTTTCTCGCATTATGGCGGACAGTGTGTGTTCTGGCTCTGGCGGATTTAGACCGCAAAAAAGGGTCAGGGAGCCTTGGGGGTCGAGATCCATAATGGCTACTTTCAAACCCCTTAACCCCAGTTCGTAGGCGAGGTGAACTGAAAGTGTGGTTTTGCCAGTGCCGCCAGCATTGCTGATGACTGCTAGTCGAATTTGCATGGTTTTGAATTAAGTAGATGATTTAAGTATGATATATCGAGAGTCGGCATCAGATATCGATATATGAGAGGGCATCGCCGCTAACCACCGTTCTGCCTTACGTTGATCCAGCAAGTTAATATTTAGTCTGACGAGTAGATTATCGTCAAGTTTAGTACGGGGAAGATTGTTGAAAAGAATTTAAGTTCGATCGCTAGACTGAAACACGGAACGTCATATATCGATATCTGAGGTATGGGATCTAACCGCCGAGTTAACTTCGATCGCAGTCTTGCGACGGTGCGAGCGTACAATGTACTAGGGAACTTCAAAGGCACGGAAGGGTTGGGCGAGTCAACTGAACAATTTGCATTAAAATACCTAGAATTAGTTGAATGTTTTCAATAAAATGCTCTGTTGTTTCAATATAAACCGTCCTATCTTCTAGTTTCATGAACCTCCAGATACTGCCTGTTGTCACTGCACCATAAACACAGGAAATGCTGTTATCTTTTTGAATATTAAAAATCTGGGCTGCCAACATTTCTGCAATGCACTGGGCAATTCCCGATTTGATATTGTCATTCTTGGCTTCGACAAGTGTAAACACGGGAGCATTTAAAGATAATTGTTCTGGTGAATGACTAATCATAAAGTCACAAATGCCATTCAGTCCTTTGACTCGATCAATATTAAATTCCGTACCGGAAAAGAGGCTGATTTGACGATCGCACCGCCTGCGGAGTTCAATCAATACCGGAGCGACTATCATCTCCGATCGCGCTTTTTCCGTGTCAATTCCCAAGGCTAAGGGAATATTTTCGGCTAAGGTTTCCTTTAAAAGCTGACTGGGTGCGATCGGTTCTACAGCCGTAAAGACTTCAGATACTTCTCTAATTGTTAAGCCGAGTTTATGCTTAATATCATCTAGGGAAAATTCGCTATAAGACATAATAGTTGCACCTTTCACTCCGTCGCTCTAATTTTATATTTAGATCGCGTTCGTTAAGCCAGGAAGCTATTCATAGCTTTGTCCCGATTTTGGTAGGTTTTTACGAACGGATGTTCCCAACAGATATGACCAATAATAACCTTTGTTCCCGATCCCAGCTCGCTCTGAATCTCCAACTGAGCGCTAATCTGCTCGACCCGCTGCCACATTCCACCCAGACCAAATCCGCTGACTTGCTACTGCGGATCGAACCCGCATCTGTCGTTACGTACAGACAGGTACAGCCGATAGCATGGAGTAAACAATCAAGTGAGCGTGAGTTTTTAGCAGATTATCGGCTGTACCTCTGCTCGGCATTGCTCTGTCAAATCGTGCTGCTCTGAACAAAATCGTCCTAATGCTTTGCGATCTACCGAACGTCATATATCAATATCTGAGGTACGAACTCTAAAAACCGAGTTAACTTTGATCGCAGTCTTGGGATTTGGTGATCGTACAATCTGCCGAACGTCATATATCGATATCTGAGGTACAGACTCTCACCGCAGAGTTGATTTTGATCGCAGTCTTGGGATTTGGCGCTCGTACAATCTGCCGAACGTCATATATCGATATCTGAGGTAGGGTTGTAAACACCCGTCAACTTTGATCGCTATCTTGGGATGGTGAGTTCGCCTAATCTACCGAAATGCACTCGGTGAACGTCATATATCGATATCTGAGGTACGATTCTCAAAACCGAGTTAACTTTGAGAATAGTCTTGGGATTTGGCGATAGACTAAGGTTGAACTTCATATATTGATATCTGAGGTACGAATCTAAAAACCGAGTTAACTTTGATCGCAGTCTTGGGATTTTGCGCTCGTACAATCGGCCGAAATGCAATTCTGAGTCAAATCGCTGATAATATCTAAACTCATATTTTCCACTAACTTGGTCAAAGCCCCAGCAATTTGTTTCTGGGAGCGAGGAATTCGCTCAATCAACAGCCTTACCGCTTGCTCGTCTCCACAAGCGGCTGCTTTATAAAGCTTCTTAATCGACTCCCTCGGCAACACAGACAGCGACTCAGAAGTCAGTTGCACAACAGGCTCATCCTGTTCGGACTTCCTAGACGACTCCTCTTCATAGATATAGCGAACTCCCAAATGAAGCGCCATCTTCTCAAAAATTACTGTTTCTCGGAACGGTTTGGCAACAAAGTCATCGAAGCCATTCGACAAAGCGAGTTTCTTGGTTTCAACAAACGCATTAGCGCTCAAAGCAATAATTTTTGTATTGGAGCCGTCAGGCAGAGAACGAATTTTTCGAGCAGCTTGAAAGCCGTCTAAAAGCGGCATTTTCAAATCCATCCAAATTAAATCCGGCTTGTACTTTTGCCACAATTTAACAGCCTCAGTTCCGTTATCCGCAAACCACAAAAGAAAGCCGGCTGACTTCAATATCTGAGTTAGTAGCAACCGATTTGCCGACTCATCGTCCGCTACCAGAATGCGATAATTTTGTTGGTTGGGTGCCAGTCCATTCACTTGTTTTTGAGGCTGGATGTCACGGACTTCGCTCTGTGTTGCACGACTCACTTTAATGTAAAAACTGAAAACCGTTCCTTTCCCCACAGAACTTTTGACCTTGATATCGCCACCCATCAGCTTGACGAAAGAGCGGCTGATGGGCAATCCCAAGCCCGTTCCCGTTTGTGATTTCCTGCCAGTTTCAGTTTGGACGAACGGCTTGAACAAACGGCTAATCTCTTCAGGGGCAATACCAGGGCCTGTATCCTTCACTGAGAACTGGAGAAAGAATTTGGGTAACGGTTTTTTTGCCAGCGGCTGAAGGCATTTTACAGTCAGCTTCACCCTACCCGCCTCAGTAAATTTAACAGCATTACCCAACAGATTAATCAAAACTTGGCGCAGCTTGCTTTCATCAGTTCGGACGTATTGCGGTACATCTTTCCGGAGTTCAAAAACAAGTTGCAATCCCGACGACTGAGCTTTGAGTTGGAACATCCGTTCTATGTCCTTGAGCAAACTGTACAAGTCAACAGCAGTTTCTTCGAGGGTGATTTGACCTGCTTCAATTTTGGACAGCGACAAAATATCGTTGATTAGTTTCAACAAATGCTCGCCACTGCGATTGATAATATCTAAACTCGACTGCTGTTCCGGTGCAGTTTTTTTAGAGTTCACAAGCAAGTGAGCAAAACCGATAATCGCATTCAGAGGCGTTCTCAATTCGTGGCTCATGTTAGCCAGAAAGGTACTTTTAGCGCGATTGGCGCTTTCGGCGGCAATTTTAGCTTGTTTTAGTTCCTTCGTTGTCTGTGCAACTTGCCGCTTTAAATCGCCGGAATATTCTTCTAGCCGCTGGCGAGATGCTTTTAACTGGCAATTCATGCGCTCGAAAGCACAGGCTAGGGCTTCGAGTTCGGCAACGCCGCTACCTGAAACTGTTGAGTCGAAGTCGCCGCCAGCTATCGCCTCTGTTGCCGAAATTAACCGCAGCAGCCGCTGTTCTATTCTTAGGGAAATGGACAGCAAAAGGCAGATAGAAAGAATCAAAGCCAGCAGCACGAGCAAAATAGTGTTGCGAGTATTGGCCTGAACTTTTTCCGTGAAGTCCGTTTCGGGTACAACTGCCACAATCAGCCAATTTAAGCCTTTCGAGTTTTCAAAAGGTCTGACTTGCAGCAAGTATAATGAGTTGCTGGCAGTAAAGTTAAGATTTTGGCTGCTGTTAATAGCAGCGAGGCTGCCATAATGTTTAAGCAAATACTCTGTGGAAAGCTGGATTACTTTTTGTTGCAGAGCTTGGGCGCGAATTCGCTGCTGGGAGTCAACAGAAATAGACGGTTTTAGTTCAGTTACCTCGTTCCAAGCAACTAAGTGTCCCGAACGGTCTAAGATAAAGGCTTGACAGTTAGGGCTGATGTGGAAATCGTGCAAGTTGAATGTTGAGGTTGGGGTGGGAAAAGCAGGATTTGTTTTTTGTTGAGGCAATATTGTTTTTGGAGAGTCTGACCCATTTCTTTTCCCATTTGGTTTGATTGTGACTCCGGCTGTTTGACTTGGGCGAAGTTGGTTTACCGAACCAGTTTGCATTTTTTTATAAGTCCCTTCTCCTTTCCCAACCCCAACCCCTTCTTTTAAGTAGTTGTCAAGGCGGTCAGAGATGCGGCTCGTTGCTTCTCCCAATAGCTGTGCAACTAAGTCATTCATTGTCTGCCGCCCTGTTTGAAAAGAAAGCCATCCGGTCAGACATAGTAAAGTCGAAATCAGGAGAGCGTTGGGGACTGTAAGCACAACGCGCAGCGGGAGGGCAGACTTTTTTTGAACTGAGCTTTTTGGGCGGAACATTGGTTAAAAAAAGGGAGTGCGAATGAGGGAAAAAACGTTCTTCCGAGAAAGTATTACTGCCGAACCGTTCAAAAAATACCTATTTAAGATGTCTTTTCAAAACTGATAACTCAGCTTTGCGTTGAGTAGGAAGTAAAAGAGTTATCCCCTCTCACTCACCATCCCTGCTCACTCTCATTATGCTGTTTCACTAATTGCTATTATTAATAGCGCAGCTTCAAAGCAATCAGAATCAGTCAAAAGCCATAAGTTCTCAGAGCGAGCGGTTAGTGACACAGGCTCCAACCTGACTCAGCGCGGGCAGTATTGAGGAGAGGATTCGCATCTCAACTTTTCGATAATCGGATGGGTAATAGGAAGTTAGGAGACAGTCAGTCAAATTCTCTCCCACTCCCTATTCCCTACTCCCCATTCCCCATTCCCGTTACCTATTCCCGCAGCTCCGGCTCCAATCAAAAAGCAGAGCGACTTTTAAGAAGCCGAGTAGTTCGGGCTGTTGGCGGTTGTCGCTGTTGAAATCTTGTTCCAGGGTAGTTCAATTCTTCTCGTGCAATGCGGCTCAGCTCGACAATCACAGACAAGTCTACTCCGGCTCGTGCAGCAGCATCTGCCGCCGATAGATTCTGATTTCTTACCAGAGCTAAAAATTGCCGCACGCTGTAGACTACTGGGTCGTTGGCTGCTGTGTAGCCTTTTTGAATGGCAATCAGCAATCCTTTTTCGACATCTGATACTGCGGGGGCGCGACCTCTATCAACGTTCACAGTCGGCTCCATTCTTGGGGTGAGGGGAGCGATGCGAATTCCTAAGTGTTCTGGTTCTTTGTTGGTAGGAACGATGTTGAAGTTGTAAAGTCGCTGTTTCCCTTTTGAATCTACAGTTTTGATTGAAAGGTTAGTGATGGTAGCTGTGGTAGCTCCCGGAAAATTGAGCGCTTGAATGGGACGCAAGAAAACAGTTTTGGCTTGGCCGCTTGCCAACTGTGCATCGGTGCTGAAAACTATTTTTGAGGGGTCGGCAATTAAAACGTAGGCGAGAGCTTCATCGGTTGAGCTGAAGTCGATCGCACTCGCGCGACCGGGATAGACTAAAATATCGATCGCACTATTGACGGCAATATCTCGACCCACAGTTTGATAGCCTGTTACTCTTGATTGAGCAAAAGCACAGTTGGGGTAGCTTGCAGTAGCGAACACTGCTGTGAACAAAAGCCCTCCGAGGGAAAGCATTCTTGGGGATTGGATGCGATTCGTCATGGCAGTTATTCGTTGATGTGGAGAAAATTGTTGACAGTAGAAACGGGGATTTCCTTTACTAATCGCCGCAGTCGCGTTGGGGCGACTTAACCGTTTACCGACGGTTTGGTTATCGGTAAATGTTGAGAAAGCTGTTAACAGTAATAGAAACCGGGGTTCCTTTATTAACCACAGCTACATTGGGGCGGTTTAAAAGTTCTTCAGTTGCTCTATCTGAGCGGCTTTCCATCCGTTTTGCCAGGGGGCTGAAGAAGCCATCGAGGACGGCTGACCAAATTTGGGGGTCTCGACTTTCAACGGTGGTTGTACTGCTCCCAAACCTACCGCTAATACTGCTAGAGCTCCTGACTTTAGGGTCTGCGAACACTTGACCGACTCGTCCAACTCCCGACAGCACTGCGGTAAGGATATCCTGTCCGGCAATATCTGAACCTGGGTCGAAGTAGCCTGAAGCAATCAGCGGCTGTCCGCCCTCTCCTGCAATCAAAATTGCGCCTTCTGGAATGGGCTGCTGTTTAATCTGACCGTTTCTATCAGAGTAGACGAGCGCCACAGCAGTAGCTTGTACCATGCGATTGGTCTTGCTGACGGTGCTGGCTTTGGCAATGACAACCGTGCCCGCAGGAAAGGCAATAGAGCCGTCAGTTGCCGTTACGTCGGCTGTGAGAGTGACGGCAAATTTGTCGTAAAGCTGTTTGCCTGAGCCTTCATCCCACAGCAGGGGAACCGAAACTACGCCGTTGGCTGTGGTTCCAAGGGGAACCTGAGCTGTTTGGGAGGTTGAGGAACTTTGGGGCGTGCGGTTGAGAATGCCTTTTGCCCCTGGGGAGTTTACTTGTTCCAGAGTTGGGGAATTTGTTAAGGCAGAAGCCTCTGGAGCAGCTTCTGGGGAAAGGGTTTGAAATTCTGTATCAGGCAAGGATGTTCGGCTCGCGCTCAGTCGAGCCGCAGTCTCGATTGGGCTATCGGTAGAATCGGAACTTGTTTGGGGAGAAAGGGCAGCCGGAGTTAATTGGTTGGTGGGGTTTTGGGAGTTGTCGGTGGTTTCGAGGCTGTCCTCTCCTGCGGGAAACTCCGGGTGTAGCCTTTCCCCGGTGGCGTTATTTGGGCGGTTATAAAATTCTTGTGGGATTTGTTCCAAAGAAACGTATGAGGGTTGCAACTTTTGGTTGCCGATATTGACTGTTAGGAATTCACTTGTTGGAGTTGGGTTCGTACTAGCGGCGGCGGTAGCACTTGTTGTCGCTGGAGTGCTTGGTGTTGCACTCACGGCATTCGCTATTCGGTTAGGGTCAAAATTTCCCCTAATTTGTCCGAGTTGAGCGAGTTGGTTCCACCGCTCAAACGGGTCGATTTTTTCTTCTCTTGGAGTTGGAATTAAAGGTGGGGGTATTAACGGTTTGGGTATGGGGGCTGGTGGGGGCGCGGGTGTTCTTTGCGGTATGGGTGCGGGTACTGTTACCGTCCGCACTACTGTTCTGGGTGCGGGTAGGGGTTCGCGTAGAGGAGTAGGTGGCGGTGCAGCGCTCCGGGTAGCGACTAGACGCGGAGTTCGCGGATTTCGTGGGGCTCTTGACGGTTTGGGCGACGGTTCTGTTTTGGGTTTTGCGGTTTTTTGCGGTTTTTCGGCTAACAGTTTTTGTTGGTCTTGGTAAGCTAATTTAGCCAGCAACTCCGGTTTTTCATCTTTAATGGTGCCAGAAGAGCTTTCTTTTGGTGTTGATTGTGCGATAGGTTCGCGAGGTGATTTAGGCTTGATAAATTGCCAAATCAGCAGTCCTAGCAATAGTATTCCACCAGTCAATAGCAGTATTGTCACTGCTCTAGGAACGCCTCTTTCGGAAACAGGCGGGGGCAGTGGTCTTTCCTCATCTTGAGCGAGTTGATATTGAGTTTCAAGTGTTAGGGGTGCATTGGGGTCAAAGTTAGCAATGAAGTTCTCGTCAATGTCATCGTCAGAAGGGGAAGGATTTGGAGAAGGGGAAATAGGGAAATTGATGTTGCCGTCATCATTGTTTAGGGTAGATTCACTTGATGCACTTGCATGATTCATATTGGCTGTAGTGGTGAACTTACTATTATCAGGACTGGTATTAATTGAATTGTGGGTTGATATATTTGTTTGGTTAGTCATGGCTTTATGATGAATTGAATGTGTTGTGTTTAACCGTACAAGAAAAAGAAAAACTAGAATACTTCAAGCAAAGGGATGGAACATACTAAATGTTTAATTTATTTAGTTTTTACGGAAGGTTTTTAAATTTACCGACTTGCCGGTTCGTCCCCTCTCCATGTCTCTTTCCTCTTCTATGGTTTGAATTCGACTATTCGGGAAATTTCTAATCCGGCTGCTCTCAAAGAGTGAATAGTCTTCTCTAATTCATTAGCGTTTTCTTTGAGAGGGGATTTGGGAATTTCTACGGCTTTGACGGTGAAGGTTCGATTAAACTGTTCTCGGCTTTCTCCAATGCCTTGTTCCAGCACGACGCGAGTAGCAATTACATCTATTTCCCAAACTCCTCTTTTTATTTCTCTCGGTTCTGAGATGTGAGAGATATAGACTCCAGAGCGGGTTTTTCCTGAATAGATGGTGTTGGGAACGAGTTGGGCGAGTTCGACAAGGGAAGCTTTACCAAACTCTGATTCCATCATCAACGAACCCATCCAAGCAGTTGTAGGAACTTTGGCACTGCCTTTAACTTTAATGCCGGGGTCTGGATCATTTGTGCCAGGAATTTTGCCTGACCAAGCCCAGGTTAAATTGACCCAACTGGATACGAAAGTTTGGATAATTTTCGGCTCTCTGTACAGTTCATCTTGTTCTGCAATTCGTGCTGCGGTTCCGTCTTTTAACTGGACAAAGGTAACTTTTCTTTGAGATAAGGCTCTCAAACTGACTGTATTCACTAAAACAGCAATTGTCAGGAGGAAAACAAAGCTTGTTAGCAGGACAAAGCACAAGGCTAAGGTGTTTTTAGATTCAGGGAGTAAGGGTTGGAATTGTGGAAATTTCATGATTTTATTGGAGGGGGAAGGGGAAGGGAGAGGGAGAGTTGGAGAGTGGGGGAGGGTGGAGAGAGGGAGGAAAAACAAGTGATTATTAGCTTTTATCGCTACTAATTAGTGCTAGTTTTGATTCAACTCAAAAAAGCGAAAATCTATGCTTCCTTCCCCTTCCCCTAGATCAGTTTTCCGGCAATAACGCCGATCGCGTTACTGGCAATATCTGTAAGCTGTTTGGTGCTATTGGCGATCGCACTGTACAAAGCAGTTCCTCCACCCTTGGCTATTAACACGGCAAGAATGGGAGAAAACACAGCTAAAAAGAATAAAAAGGCGATATCTGTAACTAACTCTGCATCGGATTTGACAATCACTACAGCGACTAAGCCAACGACGATGTTGTAGCCCAATTGCACTCCAAATAACGACATAAACCCTATTAACCAAGCCCAGATTGGTTTTCCTTGCAGCGGCAGCAGCGACAAGCCCATTGCAATCGGCCCGAATAGAGCTGTTAGCAACAATGCTGCTTCTAAAATATTGACAAATGCCCACTGTACTGATCTAAGAATTAAGCGAATGATGGGCAAGACAGTAGACCTAAAAACTTGTCCTGCAAAATCGCCATTTCCTATATCTTGAAGATTGGCAACATTGCCTAAGTTTTCAACAAACCGCTGCAAGCTTTTGAGGGGGCCTCCATTTTGCTGTTCCGCTGCCTGAAGGATTTGTTGAGCTGGCTGTTTTTTGCTGTTCCAGCATTCCACTAAAGCTGATCCAACTTTGCCCTGACATTCGCTGTAGAGTTTTTCAATCTCTTCTTTGCCAGCACTGGTAAGGTTAACGTCGCTCAGGGCAGTTCTGAAGGTCATTTCTCCGACTTGAATCTTCATAATTTCTTGCACTTGAGTGCTGCCTACAGCTTTGATGAATTTGACGCTTTCAGCTAAGACTTTACCGTTGTTACTGAGAAATACTACAATCACAAGCGGCCAGATAAACATGGCTACTAGCTCTGACCAAGACTGTTTTTCGATGATTTCTTTGCCACTGGTGACAGCGAGGTAAGTAACAGATATTCCCGCCAGAATTAGTCCTAGTTTGACTAAGGCAATCCAGAGAGAGGATTCTTGAGTATTGAAGGTGTTAAACCAAACTAAATTCCAGGATTCGACAGTTTTTTGAGAGACTTCTATGGCATCAGATAGAGTGTCCAGGGCTTGTCCTGCTGTGCTAGTTTGGGCAATAAATTGTATAAACATTGCGGTATCTCCTTACGGTGATTTCAGTCTTCGTTTGCCCCTAGAGCGATGCCTCCCGGCATTTGAAACAATCCAGCTTGAGTAGAAGAAGCGGTAGCCGCCGCAGCATCCTGCCGTCTCTGGGCTGTGTTAATTTCGTTGAGTTCTTCAGCTTGTTGAGCATTGAGAATGTTGGCAAAACTGCGATCGATTTGAGCTTGCTGGCCCTGCATGACTAAGGCACTTTGATTTTCTGCTGATAAGGCTGCTTGCTTAGCTGCGATCGCACTTTGTTGAGATATGTTTCTCATAATGTTCTGGGTGACATCTTGACCTTCGGAATCAGCACCCAATTCCATTGAATTTTGGCTCTCGCGATTAGTTTGCTCTACGTTCTGCTGGACAATTTCTTTCATCTGAGCTTGCTTTTGTTGAGCTTCTTTACTGAGAGTGGCTTTATTGGCTTCACTGACAGCACTTTCTCTTTCTGCGAGTTCTGCGGTATTCTCTTTGAGGCTGTAAGAATCTTGCGGTCTCTTCTCTAAAGCAGCGGATAGTTTTGTCCCTTCACTTTCGGAGGTGTTGCCGTCCATTATGCTTTTAACTGCTTCTTTTAGGTCTGGAACTTTCAGTTCTCCCAGGAATGAAGAGAGGGTTGACTCTATTTCACTGCTGAATTCTTCGACTTTATTTAACAAATTGTCCCAGATGCCTGAGATGCTGTCGGAGATGGTGGAGATGGTATCTGAAATTTCGCCTGTTATGCCGTTAATTGTGTTTTCTATACCTCCTATTTCTTTCGGGTTGCTCAAGAAGTTATTAGCTGATTGTTGGATTTGGCTTTCTATTTGTTGATTGGGAACTGTGAAGCTAGAGCGGTTGAAAGTGCTGCTGTTAGGATTGTTTGAGGTGGGAAGCTGTGTAGCAGTCGGATTGCTGTCAGAGGTTTGAGCTTTTGCTTCAACAGAATTTAGTATTAAGCTCAGCCAAATTGCAGGAATGCCGAGGGCAAGTTTGACAAGAAATTTCGGTGATTTCATCGGTTTTTCTCCGTCTAGCTAGCAATAAGGTCTTGATGAGATTTGTGTTCCTTGATATCTGTGACTGCATTCTTGCCAATATTGGCTAATGAACGTCCCTCTTTAACGGCTTCTACATATTCAGAGGCAAATTGTTTGAGTGCTAGCAGTTGCCCTTTTAACGTATTGGGATATTGAGCCATCACTCGTGCGCGAGCCATCAATTCAGCTTGATTGTTAGCCACACTTGCTAATATCATTTCGCCTGGATAGTATCGGCTTTGCCAGAAACGACCTCCTTTTTCAATTAGCCAATTTGAATAAAGGTCGGCAGCTCTGGGAAGGAAAGCTTCTGTCGCGTTTTGGCTAATAATTTCAGCCGGATATGCCAAACGTTTGATCCAAGAAGTGGCTCCGTTTGATGTCAATCTTCCGGTAATTCGATACACCATGTTTTGCATAATCATAGTTCCCGCACTACAATCGCAAATACTGTCGATATCTTGGGATAGCAAGAGCACTGAAATGCCATTCTTTCTACCCACTGCACAGAGTTCGCCTACTACTTCAGCAAATCCATCTTTTTTAAACAAAATCGAAAGTTCGTCTCCGATAAATAGGCTTTTAGGGTGAGAAAGTGCGTTGCGGATGCAAGCAGCGTGGGCGTTAATGGCCATTAAATACTGGTCTTGTTCGTTACCCAAACCGCTAAGGGCAAAAAACTTAACAGCGGGTTCGGGTGAAAATGTACTCGGTCTGCCAATTGCTTTCCCTAAAGGTGAGGCTAGTAATGCGTTGCATTGAGTGATAATTTGGTTGATGGCAATGCGGTCGAAGTCGGTAAAGTTTGGCAGATTTAGTTGCTCTTTTGTGCAGAATTTCAGGAGGTTTGTGAGGGTTGGCATTTCTTGCCATTCGGGAGATTTCCAGCCTTTTTCAAAGGCAGTATTGTAGCGCTCGATAATTTCTGGGTCTTCCAGAAATTTTTTCAGAGTTAGCAGCAAAATGGCATCGACTCGCTGCGCTAATTTTGGGTCGCGGACTTTACCCATGCTGATAATAGTCAGCGCTTTTCTGATAAACTCTTTCCATTGGTCTAGTCGGCGCGATCGCTCTTCTCTGTCAAAACGCCTCAAATCGGGTATTTCGAGTAGATTCGAGCTGCCAGAGGTGATGTCGTAGTACGCACCGTCGTCGCCTAACAGTTTCACTGCGGTCTCAAAGGTACTGCCGCTTCCTGCTGAGATGTCCATACCGACTACTGGAATATTAGCGGCTAAAGCATCGACCGCAAATCGCCATCCTACAACGCTTTTACCGCAACCGGATTCACCTGTAATAACGGCGCGGCTGGTTTGGTTGTGCATGAGGTCAACGTACACGGGTTTGCCGCCTTTGGTAATGAATTCAACTCCTTTTGAGTCGATGTCCCTTACAGCAGTTAAGGGCAAAATACCGGGGACAGTTTCGGTGTCTAAGGTGAGGCGGCGTTCGTTAATTAGCGAACTGCTGTGCAGCAGCCAGCTTACAGTAATGGGCAAAGTTTCTAGCCACAGTTGCCAAGCAATGTTGCGCTCTCTTAATACCTTGGCAGAGCCGAAGCTGTGGGAGAGCATTTGGCAAGCGTGTGTTAGTTGCTCCGGTGTTGGTCGGTAGACTAAGAAGGTGACAGCAGCGTGAATTGCTCTTGCACCTTTGTACATTTTTTTCTGGGCTTCAAAGGATTCTTCCTGTTTGACTTCTGCTCCTACATCGCGACCTTGACCTTTTTCTAAAGCGCGTTTTTTGGCAGTTTTAGATTGTTTAGCTTGCCTTGCTAAGTTGTCTTGAATAATAAAGTTGGGAGCGGCGCTAATTTCGACAACGGCTTCAGTATCGCGGACGTAGCTGTTGCTCATAATTTTCCAGAGCCATTGCAGTTGCTCTCTGGTATTGAGCCAGCCGCCGGGGCCCTCTTCCATTGTTAGCACGCCGCATTCTGCGTTTCTGCCGGGGAGCAAAATGCGTGAGCTAGCTTTTCTGTGTTCCGGGCAGCTCGAACGGCCGCTCATACCTTCAATTAAAATGGTGCAGGCGTGTTTGTGACTGTTGAGGGTTTCGGTTAGTTTGTAGTCGGACGCGGTTTCTTTTAAGGTGAGAAGTTGGGGAATAGGGGGTACGGGTGCGCTGTTGAATTTTTGCCACAGCCATCCCCACAATGCTTGGGCATTCATGGGTTGAATTTCCAGTCCAATTTTGGTGTTTAGCAAGAGTTCCCACCGGATGTAGCCTTGCTCGAAAGCGTCGAGCAGCAGTTGTTTGTAAAAGCGTTCAGAGTAGATGCGCTGGTTGCCTGTAAATTGTGCAGCAATGCTGTTGGCTGTGTTGATAATTCCATTGATGAATTTACTCAGAGGGTCGTTGGATTTGGAGCCAGATTGAGCGTTGAATGTCCAAGTGCAGAAAATAGTTTGGTTCCACAGTTGTCTGGTGCCTGCTAAGTTGAGTTCTTGAATGCGTTTCTGTTCGTTACGAACGAGTACAGAAATGGGTTTGAGGTGACAGTTGTCAGCCAATTCAGTTAACTGTTGTTGGCGAAGGCAATCGCTGCTGTAGCAGCCGGTGTGAAAGGTCATTTTTTCGCCTGGGGGAATGTCTTTTAGCCCTTCTTCTAAGGCGGTGGCTGCATTGTTTACTTCATGGCGGTAGAGAATGTTGTGAAAGCCAGCCGTCTCGAATCCGAATACAATTTGGTATTGACTGCCTTCATTCAGTAAGTAACCAGAAACTTCTCGACCATCCTTTTGGATAGTGACTAAACACAGGAGGTTTTGGTAGTTTTGGAAGGGCATAAGTCGGCTGTTACCTCCTTGTTGAGTGGGAGCAACTTTGGGTTTAAGTTTGACTCGGACTTGTGAATCGCTGATTCGGTGGCGAATCGGGTTTGGTCGGTGTTGGGGAACGGGAGAAAGGTATAAAAGATTACCGTTGTACCACTCATTCCCCGGCGGAGGTCTAAACCTGTCTACAAAAAGGTGAGGTTTGTTACCTGTCAGGAGCCACCAGCTTACAATTAGCCAGAAAGTAGTGATGAAAAACCAAGGCATTCCTAAGCTGAATAAGCCGTTGGTGAGGAGGTAGGAAATTACGGTGATTAGCATCCAGGGAATTAGCTGTTCCGCTGGAATAATGCCGATGCTGGCTTGTTTGCCGAGAATTTTGTTGACGGAAATAAAGTCTTTATCTGGGTCTTTAAGCATGGTAATAGGGGGAGGGAAAGAGGAGGGGGAGAGTGGGGGAGGGGGAGAGGGGGAGAGTGGGAGATTCGGAGAGGGGGAGAGTGGGAGAGTGGGAGAGGGGATAATAGAAAGCGGAGTTAAGAAATTAGAGCTTGAAATGAACAGAAAACCAATTCAATCCCACCGAGATTTAGAAGTGTATCAGCTTGCATTAGATGTGGCTATGCAGATTTTTGAACTCTCTAAAAAGTTTCCTATTGAGGAACGATATTCATTGACAGATCAAATTCGTCGGTCTTCGCGTTCTGTTTGTGCCAATTTGTCTGAGGCATGGCGTAAACGGCGTTATGAAGGAGCTTTTGTATCCAAATTAAGTGATTCTGAAGCTGAAGCTGCTGAAACTCAAACTTGGATTGAATTCGCTGTTAAATGCAATTACTTGGATGTTCAGGTTGGTAGAGAGCTGTATCAACATTACAATCAAATACTGGGTACACTGGTCAACATGATTAATAACCCTTCTATGTGGCTCCTTCCAGTGTCAAAAAACCATACTAAGAGTCGGTGAACGAAAGAGTGGGAGAGTGGGGGAGTGGGGAGTGGGGGAGAGAGGGAGAGGAGGAGAGGGGGGGAGAGTGGGGGAGGGGAAGAGGGGGAGAGTGAAAGAGTCAAAGAGTGGGAGATTAGAGGTGTGCAGTAAACAGCAAGCTGTTTGAATTTTTAGGTAGATGGCAGTTACATAATCCCTCATTTCTATTCAATTGGGTGAGTATATGTTAGATGTTGAAGCCCTCTAGTTTTTATCGGGTTGTTGCAAGTTTTCAAACTTCTCCCCCTCTCCCCCTCTCCCCCTCTCCCCCTCTCCCATTCTTCCCTAAGCTCCTCCACCTCCGCCATTGCCAACGAACAGAAAAGTTATTACGTCAACGGCAATTACAATGGCAAAGGCTAAGGCAACTTGGGTAACAATTGGTCTCCAGTCATTACCTTGTTGTGCTTGGTTGTAGGCGAAAAGAGAAGCGGCTGCTACTAACAAAAGAAATGCTCCGCGAATTAAGTTGAAAATCAGTTCGATGACTTCGGTATCAATAGCTTCGCCTCCTGCTGAAGAGGCTCCTTCTGCGAGTTCTTGCATAAATTCTTCTAAGCCGGAGAGGAAGAGGGCGTTGGCTGGGGAATCGAGTACGGAGCAAAGCGCAGTAGAGGTGATAATGGCAGTGGCAATGTGCCAAAAGCGAATTTTGCAGCCAATGTATCGCTCTACAATGGGAATAGCTCTAGTGAGATGCCATAAACTCAAAAATACAATGCTGGAGCAGCCTAAAGTCGCAATTAAGAGCGGGTCGTGAATGCTGAAGTAGATGAGTGAGGTTAGGCAAATGCCGAGGAATGGAATGTCGCCCAGTTTGATTTTCTGTTGTTTTAACCAGCGTGATAATGAGTTGCGGTTTCGTTCATTTCTTGTTTGGTCTAAGTAAGTAGCCATGTCACTATCTCGATTAATTTAGTGCTTTAATGCTAATTTAAGTTGCATCTAATCCCTGCAAAATCGCCAAAAAAGGTGATTTTATACAGTGAGAGTGACCCCCTCCAAATGGAGGGTGCAAGTGAAAAAAGTTATTTCAAATTTCCATTTCGGTCTCAGTTTTTCTCGCTTCCTGCTTGTTGGAGTTCTGGCTTGGAGCAAGTTGCTGTTGGGAGAGGAGATTTTCAACTACTTCTGGTGAAATGTCGCACAGAAGTACCTCAAGATTACCTTTTTGGAGGCTGGCTTCAAAAACTATCTCGCTGTGAGAGTTAAAGCCTTTGACAGTACCCTTCGACTTGGATTTATCGCTGAATTCGACTTCAAAGTCGAGGCGCGAGCCTTGGGAATCGGTAAAGCTGACTTCATCTTGATTGCTTCTCTTTACCATTTCAGCTAGACGTTCTTGGTTGAGAGCTTGTTGAAAAATCTTTAAGCGGTCGAGTTCTTCTTTTTCTTCAGGTTTTAGGAAGTCGTTTGTAACTTCCCATTCTCCAGTTTTATTCTGTACTGCTGAAAACAGTTCCTCGCCTTCCTTAGTTTTTAAGCTGACAGCGGTAGAGGAGTCAAAATTTGTTACATAAAGTTTGGCTTGTCCAAAATCAACCCCGTCTTCTAATGCAATGCCTTCCGCATTTGCTTCTTCTTCAGCTAGGCTGTAAATTTTTGCCAGTGTTGCTGCAAGTTGGGCGTCCTGAGTAAGATTTTGGGCTGTCACAGTGATTTTTTTAGCAGTAGCGCTAGCGCTGTTGCTAGCTAGGATTGTTGATTCTAATGAAATTTTTTCACCTATTTCTGTTGCGTTTTGTACGAATTGGTCGCTGAGGGATGGAGTTGAGCTGTCGGGTGGTTCTAATTTTGCCTCGCCAGCTTGAACGCCTGTCTCGCTTTTTTGAAGAGAAAGTTTGTTCTCTAAAGCTTCTATTCGCTCTTCTAGGGTATCGAGTCGCTTTTCAAGTCGGTTGAGTGCTTCATTTATTTGTACGAGCTGTTCTTCAAAACTCGCCTCTGTGTCAATCTTAATAGAAGCCGTTTTTTCAGAATTGTTGTCTCTCACACGACCGGAAATTTTATCAACTTTTCCGTGGACTTTGCTAACAGCTTTAGCTAAGAGCATACCGGGTGTTGAGACAAATTCGGCATCCGGTTCAGGTAAGATGTTTTGTTCTGGTTCTGGCTCCGGTTCAGCTATTGGTAAAGCTTCGGATTCAACCGTTGCATCTGCAACTGAATCCGCTTCAGCCAAGTTGGTAACCCGCTGCGACAGCGAGTCAGCTCGCTGGCTTTGAGCTTTGAGCCTTTTGACAATATCGGCAACTTGGCGCTCTTTTCCAGCCCCAAGAGCAGCTTCTATAATTTGAGAAGCTGCTTTTTTCCCCATCAGAGTAGCGAGAACCGCAACTTGACCGCTCAGGCCGCTGACGGTTGTACCTTCTACCTCACTTCCAGAAATGGCTGTTCTACCACTAACTTGTACAGCAGCATCGAGGATACTATCGATGTTCTGGTCGTTTGATTTTTTGCCTTGAGGTTGCTGTTGGCTGGTTCGGGTTTTTGAAGGTGTGCGTGCTAAGGATTCAGCAACTTCTACCGCTTCATCTGTCTGAAGTTTTCTTTTGGCTTGGGATTTAGCTGATAATTCTTCGTCTTCCAAATCTTCTCGCTCAGAGTTTTTAAGGTGGCTTTTAGTTTGAGGCTTAGCTTTAGGTTGAGGTTTTTTGACTTCAAACTCATCTAACTCACTTAGCTCATCTCTCGGAGAGCGGCTTAAGGCTTTAGATTTAACCAGTGGTTCTTCCGACTCCAACTCCTCTACGTCATCTTTTCGGGGTCTTCTTTTGGTTTGAGAGTTGGGTGATGGCTCGTCGTCCTCCGAATTTTCTATTTCATCTTTTTTGGATTTGATATTGGCTTTAGATTTCGATTGGTGCGATGGTTCATCATCTTCTAAGTCATCTAGCAAATCGTCTTTTTTAGACTTGTTTGCCGTTTGAGATTTCGATCTACGCGAGGGTTGCTCATCCTCTAATTCATCTAGTAAATCGTCTTTTTTAGACTTAGTTCCAGCTTTAGATTTAGACTTGGGGGAGGGTTGCTCCTCATCCAATTCATCTAGTAAATCGTCTTTCTTAGACCTTGTTTTAGTTCGAGGCGAATCGAGTAATGCTTCAATTCCTGTTTTAGTAAATCGGTTGTCGTCCGGCTCTCCCAAGTGCTCCATCATGTACTTTCCTGTGGTAGAGCCGTACTCGGGTCGATCGCTCAAACTGAGGACGAGTCCGTTGTGCTTGACCTCCACGCTAATGCCAGGTTTGCCGTCTGCTTCCGTTAGTTCTTCAATTGCATCGGCAAAATCTTCTACGCTGGTGAGTCCGTTTTCCAGGCAGTAATCTAAAGCTTTCTCGCAGCGATTTCTTAGGTAGTTGAGGATTTTCTTGCCCTCGGCTGTGTTAGGGGTGATGTAGTTTCCCTGGCTTCGGCTTCGGTATGCTGTTTTTGTAGCCATAATCTTTGTGGCGGCGTGAGTGGATATTTCCCATGAAATTCGAGCAGTATGGCTAGTGACTTCACTCTAAAGTGCGGTTTTGGGGAGTTAAAGTGACCCCCTCCAATCGGAGGGGGAAGGCATTGATTAAGCGGAAGCAAAAGAAGTGTCATATCATATCCGTCAAAATACCCATAACACCGCAGGCTTCAATCTGTGTTGTACGAATGTCCTCAAGGGGGGTCAAAGTCGAATGTGTCTTTTCTTGCCTCATTCGACTTTGACCTCCGACAAGCAAGACACATTTAGGCAACACGCATTGAAAAGGTTTGCGCTTTTTCTATGATTTGCATGAGCCTGTATTTGTAAATTCGCCACAGCAAAGTAATAGAATTGCAATTACGGTCTAGTTACCGGACATAATATGACTTCCGAAATTACGTTAAAGTTGTGCGTCGGCAACTCTAATTGTTGAGGATGTGGCTGCTAATTCAGCATCGACTTTTAAGAGATATTTGAGAAAGTGAGCGCTGCTATTTTCCGAAAGCTTCTTAATAAATTGACCTGTTTTCAAGTCAGCAGCTAAGACCGGATTATCAGTTTCATCTCTGACTAAACACCTAACATTGTTGCGAGATTTGCTAATAAAAGCTGTCCAGTTTCCCACAGGAATTGTAGTTTCTCCAGTTTGGTTATATGCTTCACAAATCGCATCTTTCAGCAATTGTGAGAGGTAGGCGGGGCTGGCAGCAATGTCTTGGGATTGAGACGGTGGTTTGTTTTGGGTAGGGGTTGGCGATACAAGCGATCGCTCTTGACAAGGAGTTGGCGATACGGATAGCGATCGGTCTTGACAAAAGGTTGGCGGGACTTCTGAAAGTTCCTCAACTGATTCAATTAGTTGCACAGAGCTAGGGTTGATGTTTAAGATCAGAGCGCTGCCTTTAGGCGAGGGTTCAATAGTGGCCTCAAAGGTAGTGCCGATCGGCAATTTAGGTGAATTAGCAGAGAACATAGCTAATTCTTGTCCGTCAAGGAGGACAATAGCGCTGCCGTCGCGCCTCGAACCGCTACCGCTAACAGAACCCACCTCAAAAGTCAATGTTTTCTGCCTCCATTTGGGACTGCTAAAGTCAACATCTTTCAAGTCATTGTACTTCTGCCCAATCAGTTCAGCTCTGTCAAACTGAAAGGTTTGCAATTGCTGGCAAATTTCATCCGTAAATAGGTTGAGAACCAGTGCTGCTTTAGGTGTTTGGTTTTGGGACTCAAGCCAAGTATAATCAGCAGGAGCTACAATGCGGGAACTGACATCTTTGGTTCTGCCCAGACCATCACGGTAGGTTAAGTCTAAACTGTCGATGTCATTGGCATTCCCGCCAAACTTCTTCTCAAGAATTCCCACCAGTTTATCGCTGGGTTCAATTAAGGCAAAATTGACCATTGGCAGGCTCGGATGCAAAGTTGCTTCATATTTAATGCCTTTGCTGTCTAACAATTCTTTCCAATGTCCAGCTAAGTCTTTGCCAACTGGCTGTCGCTTCTTATCCCTGACAGTCTTATTGCTGCCGTCCCGTTCAAATTCCTCGAAAGGGACGCTCAGAACGTAAGTGTCTTTTGGCATTGCTTCGTGGAGTCGCTCGTACTCAGGTTCAAGGTTGAATTCAATCAGCAGTTGGCGAGAAAGTTCCTTACAAGCTTTGCGAGGGACTTCTAAGTTGGGATTTGCGGTTTCGACGTGCCACATAGCACTAGCAGCTAAAAACCGTTCTTCAGGGTCAGTCCAAGCTTCAGTTACATCGGCTCTTAAGCTCTCGTATAACTTGCTGACGGCTTCTTTAATTGCCTTAGAATCGCCGCCGCACTCCAAGTGAATTTCGCCCATCCTTTCTCGATAGCGTTCCTTAATATCTTGCGCCCACCTGACATAATGTTTCTCCCATTTTTCTCGCTCATCTAAGTCAGAAGGAGACTCAAACAAGTAGCGAAATTCGTCGCGGTGACGGCTTTTTAGACGAGTCGGTTCCCACTCAGGGTTAACAGCCTCCCTAGCAATGCAATTGATAGCGGTGCCGTCTCCTATAGGTAATGGCACCGTTTTGTAAAGCCTGGGGTCGTCTTTGTAGTCAAATAGGTAGCTTGGGTGCTGTTCTGACCACTGCTTAGCCTTGGACAGCAGGGTGGGGTGGTGGTCTTCGGTACGAGTAGCACTTTTGGGACTGTCCACTTCAATTTGCAGGGCATCAAATAGCTTTCCAAGAAGCTGCCGCTTCTGTTGATTGAATAAACTTTCTGGCTGTCCCGGTTCTGCTGCTGACGATTGCACTCTCCCGATTAAGGTAGCAACCCAGCCGATTTTATTTTGGGCGATCGCTACGGCAATTTGCCGCAATTTGGTATACTTGCGATCGCCATTACTATCGGTAGCTTTATTGTAGTCAACTTTCTCTCGCTTCTCAACTGCATCGTACTCATTCTCTTGATTAGCGTGCCTGGTTTCAGATGCGATATTCGGCATTCGGGAAGCAGGCGTAATCACTAATTGATCGCCGTCAAAATCACATTGATGATGCTGCATGGCTTGGTCAGAGCGAATGAAAACGCACCCTTTGTATTGCGTTAATGCGCGATGGCTTTTGTTGTCTACTGTGTAGCGGCGGATGTTATCTTTACTGACAATTGGGTATCGGGTAACGATGACTTCTGTGCCGTGTCGCAAGTGGGGGGCAACAATTGTACCGGGCTTGAGGCTTTCACAAGGTTGAGCCATTGCTGAACCATGATGAATTGCTCCTTTAATTGCTAAGTCTTTCCACTTTTTAGCCAGTTGTTCTTGCATGAAATCGACGACTTTGGGAAAGTCGAGGAGTTGACCGAGTTTGTCGTTCCTCAAAATTGAAATTAGCCGGGATTCGTTGCGTTGGGCTTTTTCATCTGTTTCGTCTTCTAATCCGCTGCTGTCTTCGTGAAGGCTAGATTGAAAAGCAGCTTTTTTGTCGTGCTGCTCCACTAAGTATTTGGCAAGTTGCAGCCGGTTATTTTGCAAGTCAGCTAGCTTTTGGGCTTCAATTTTGGTCGGTGTCGCGATGTCAGCCCCAATAGCTGCTTCGGAATACCAAATCGAAAACTGCCAGGAATTTTCGTATTCAGTTACTTTGGCGTTGCCTCGATTTCCCAGTATAGCTTTGGGAAATTCGTAGTCGCCACAGGGGATAAGTTCAGCTAATTGCAATGCGGCAACTCCTTTGATAGAGGAGCGATCCATGATGATATCATAACCCAAGTCGGAGGTTAAATTAGCATCAGGCAACAGCGTTCCTTTGGCAAGAAAGCTAATTTCTGGAGTGTGGCAGTCTTCTTGTCCCCATTCCTGCATCCAGGCAAATCTGAATTGAAAAGGTCGGTTGTAATTCCCTCCTAATTGTTGGGCTAGTGCCGGTGAAATTTTACCGTGACAGTCTCCGGTTTTCCACTTATGAGCTTTCGCTTTTTCACTCTGGTTATCGCTTTGAGAATCAACAATTTTGACTCGCAAGGTTTCGCCGTCAAGGGAGCTATCTAACAATTTGGCTCCTTGGTTGCAACTGCTAACTAGCAGTGAGCCGTAGCGACAGGCGTGGTCGGGTTGAGTTTTGAATACGCTCAACAGTTTGGTTGAGAGTTCAATGTCTGCAAAGTACACATTTTTGCCTGAGCTGAAAGCAACTCTTCTGGTAATACCATCTCCGAAATCGATGTTTTTCAGAGGGTCGAAGCTGCTATCATTTGGGTCTGGTTTAACGATGCTTAGGGATGCTAATTCTTCAGGTTCAAAAAGCAGTTCAAGCAGGGAGTTACGCAGCACTTCTGATTCAGCTTGGTATCGCCCCTTTGCTCTACCGTCAGTCAAGGACATATCAAAGACTGGGATTTTTAGTCCTTCCCCAGCTACCCATTCTGTGGAGCGATATTCGGGGGTAAGTTTTCTTCTGCTCATTGATTAGCTCCTGAATCCTAGTTTTTACATTTTTAGGACTTACGCACAGTAATAGTCCAGATTTTGACAAGGTTGTTCCTTCACAAATTCCTGCTACTGAGTGATATTTACCCCCTCCAATTGGAGGGGTTTAGAAGAAAGAAGTAGCGTGTTACAATCAGAATGACAATCCCAATGTGGAGAAAAAAAGTGAAAGTAGTTCGCACAACTACGGCTATGGAAAGCCAACGGGATTATTTCTCTGATAGCGATAGCGATGCACTTGCTCGCGTTGCTTTTGGAGAAGGTGAAAACAGTCAGCAGTTTGGAGGTTTGAGTTTTGATGCTGACGGGGTTATTAAAGATAGAGTGTCAAAGTTGTTCAACGTCACCGAAGAACAAGTGGAGAACCCTCAATACTGGATTGATTTGTAAGAGATACCGACCGAAATTAAGTCTTCGCTCTTACAAAACAAACGTGTCACATTGTAATACCATTTGTAAAAAGTCTTGCTACAATCTGCATCGTTGGGTTTATTTCACGAAATCAACCTACTGTTGCTACTGTTGCTACTGTTGCATGACTTTTCATAAATGGTATAATTCGGAGGTGTCTAATTCGGATATGTCTAATAATTCAGGTGTCAAATCAAGGCCTTCCTGACACCTGAAAAGATGGCTAACGCCGTTTTTTGGACGGCGTTTTATCCGAAGAACGACTCTCAAGCGTCTGGTTGGCTTGAAGAGAGTGCAAATTGTTACCGGGAAGCAAGCTGTAAACCACTTTGCGCTTGCGGAAAACCCTAGTGCCATCTACAGGCATTCCTTTTTTCCAAGCGTCTGCAATCGCCTTTTTGTCGGCAGAAATTACGGTTTTGGTTTCGACTCGGCGATAGGGTTCTGGCAGTTGAAATGGGTCAATCAAAACTTCACAGGTAGGCGGATTTTCCTTGACAGTAATGCGGCGGTGTTTGCCAATAACTTCGGAAGTTAACACGCCGCACTCGTTGAAGTAGAGAACGGTTTTGTCTAAGCGCTCTCTCCACCCCTGGAGTTTGTTGAGAGCTCTTGAATGCAGTTCTATCAAATACTGCATTCGCGCTGTAATTCCTGCAATTTCGGCATCAATTTGGTCGGCTAAGTCGGCATGGGCATCAACAGCGAGTTCCTGGGTTTCTTGGGTTTGCCAAAGGGATTGCAGCAGTTGGTCGATTTCTTCTGAGCTTTCTGCAGATTCTAGTTGATGCCAAACTTGAGCCGCAGTTATTGAACTTTGAGCAAGCGTCGCTGTGGCTAAATTCATGCTTAGTATCCTCCGTTGATGCAGGTGTGATAATAATCGCGGCGTTCTTCGAGTTGAGTAAGCGCAGCCATTGTTTCCGGGTCGGATTTAAGAGAGATTTGTTTGTCCTTTTGAATTTTGCTAACTGGTTGAGAATGAGTTAAATTTTGTGAGTTTGACTGGGTGATTTTTTGCATACAATTCAAAAAACTTTCTTAAAAATAGCGCGACCGCGCTCTTAAAAAAAGGAGTATTTAAAGTTATGAATTATCCTATAGTTTTTTACCCAAAAGTGGTAATGCAATTCTGCCATCAATATCCTTTGCCAGAGGCAACTTCTAGTTGTGCCACCTCATCCCAACTTCAAGAAACTCAACAATTCGAGCAACCTGTTGTTTTGCTGACTCCGCCTCAACCACCTGTGGTGTTACCTGTCAAGTTGCTGTGGTTAATTTGGGTGTTTTGGCTCTATGGTGCGATCGCACTTCCGCTATTAGCTATTTCTTGGGGTTGGCTGTGGTGGGAAATGCTGTTGGTAGTAGCTGCTTATTCATGTTTAATTGCGGCTGCTTATAGTTATGTGTTTGGTTGTCGCCAAAAGCTGGTATCCAGGTATAAGCAGCAAGTTCTTGAGTACAAACAACAAGAGATGTTATCCCAACAAGAGATATTATCCCAACAAAAAAGATTATCCCAACAAGAGATATTATACCAACAAGAGATATTATCCAACCAACAGCAGGAATTTTCTAGTTTTAAGCTAGGAAAAGAAGGGTTGCAGACAGTTTTTAAAAGTGTAAAAATTGACTTACATCACAGAAATCGAGCGCTCAAGGATTTGATGTCACTTCGGGTTAGTCCTAATGGCACATCTCAAGCTCGGCAAGGAGTGAGTGAACAACGCTTTTTGCAATACTTACAGCAATATTTCGAGGAAGTTGTCCAAGCAGCAGAGTTTAAAATTCCGTTATCTCAGAGGAGCTATTCAGCAGATTTTACTGTAATTCACACTCCATCTGGACTCGGAATTGATGTCGAGATTGATGAACCTTATGCTGGCAAATCTAAGAAGCCCACTCACTGTTGCGATGCTGACAGGGATATGCGCCGCAATCAATTATTCTTAGAGTGGAATTGGATTGTGGTTAGGTTTACTGAAAAGCAGGTGGTTCAGGCTCCTTTGAGCTGCTGTAAATTCCTGGCGATTGCGATCGCCTTTGTAACGGGCGATCGCTCTTATTTAAAGCAACTGGAAACTCAACCCGATTTGCTGAGCGTCAAACCTTGGACAACAAGAGAGGCAAGGGCTATGGCTAAAAGCAACTATCGCCTTACTTATTTACCTGGATTTGGTGTCGGTTCTGCTTGCGATCGGCTTTCAAAGTTTTGATTAAGCACACGCAATATCCGAGTTATTGACTGCGATAAATGTTTATAATTAATACAAAGGAGATAAAATAGATATGCTGTCATTTGAAGAGGGGTTCATTGAAAGTCAACAACTCAACCAAAGACTTTTGCAAACGATTCGCTTAGTTGGAGAGTACAAGGGAAAGCAGGAGTTATTTAAGCAACAAGCGCCACAAGTTTTAGGCACTTTGCGCCAAGCTGCGGTTATTCAGAGTACCGAATCTTCTAACCGCATTGAAGGAATTACTGTGCCGCTAGAACGGATTAAGAAATTAGTAACTGAAAAAACAACGCCGCGCGATAGTTCAGAACAAGAAATTGCGGGTTATCGGGACGTGCTAACTACAATTCACACCAATTATACCCACATTCCTTTTAGTACAGGGTTTATTTTATCAGAAAAATTGGGTTTAAAGCCCCGTCCTTCTAGGACGGCTTTAGTTTCTATAAAGTGTAAAGAATGATTAAACATACGCATTTTGTAAACATAGTGTTTCGTAATACGGTAAGATATTTGAATGATAACATTAGAGTTTAAGTTGAAAGCCAAAGGGAAGCAATACCGAGTCATTGACGAGATGATTAGGACGGCTCAATTTGTCCGAAATAAAACTCTTAGGTATTGGACAGAGAATCAAGGGGTTAAGTTAGTTGACCTGTACAAACAATGCGCCATTATGGCAAAAGAGTTTGAATGGGCAGGTAAGCTTAATTCGATGGCACGTCAGGCTTCTGCCGAACGTGCCATTTTTGCTATCCAACGTTTTTGGGCTAATTGCTTTCGCCAAGAAACCAGGAAAAAAGGGATACCCGCAGTTCAATTAGAGGGTTGCAGGAAAGGTGTCCGACAGTGGGCATTGATTTAATTCGCCGTTTATTGCGCCGGGAGAGAGATGCTGGGCGTTTGCAATGTCGGGGGCGAGGGGTAGATGCTCGCTGGCAAAAGCAGTAGCTACAGAACTTATGCACAAGCAACTGCGTGTTGAGTAGAATCATAAAACTCAACACTCAGTTGCAACTATTTATGCAATTAGTAAGTTGTACTGCATTTAAATTGTAGAGCTCAATGACCTTCAAAAATTGTCAAATCCTCTCTCCCTCGAACACCATAGACCAATATGCTTGGGTTAAGAACAATCTGACTTTTAAAAGATGCATATATTGCCATAAAATCGTAACAGAGATAGAATTCGTTAGAGAGCGTTAACCCAAGCGTATTGCACCATAGACAATAGAGTTGCATTGCATTTATTCGCTCTTCAATCAGGAAATTATCTGCGTTTATTTGCGTTGAGCTGTCTTGAATCTGCGGTTAACCTATTAATCAAAGATTTAGGCAATTCAAGTCTAATCTAGATGCACAACAGGTTATTAGTTAAGTGCTGCTTCTGCATCGAGTTTGTTAACCTGCTGTCGCCCGAACAATTCTTGTGAAAGTTCGGGCCACCTTTCCAGAGTGGGGTCTTTTGCGACTACCAACTGTGCTGCTTTCCTAGCTTGCTCTAGTATGGCCTGGTCGTTGATTAAATCAGCCTTGGCAAATTCTGGCAGTCCCGCCTGCTGGGTTCCTAATACCTGACCTGGCCCTCGCAATCTCAAATCCATTTCTGCTAGAAAGAAGCCGTCTTGCGAAGTTTCCATTATCTTGAGCCGCTCTCTAGAATTATTTGATTTGGAATCGCTTACCAACAAGCAGTAAGATTGTGCCGTGCTCCGTCCTACCCTGCCTCTGAGTTGGTGCAATTGTGACAAGCCAAATCGTTCCGCGTGTTCGATTAACATGACTGTGGCATTGGGGACATCAACTCCGACTTCAACAACCGTCGTAGAGACGAGAATTTGAGTTTTATGGGCAATAAAGTTGGCGATTTCTGTTTCTTTCTCGGCGGAATTCATGCGACCGTGTAGCAGCCCGATATTGACATTGCGGAAAATATTTTCCCTCAAGTACCGATGCTCCTCAATGGCGGCTTTGAGGTCAAGCCGTTCAGATTCTTCGACAAGTGGCAGAATGATGTAGGCTTGATAGCCCAGTTGGATTTGTTGTCGAATTATTTCGTGAGCTTTGTGGCGAGTTCTACTCGTAAATAGCTGAGTTTGAATTGGCTCTCTCCCCGGTGGCAGTTCGTCCAGCAGGCTGATGTCTAAATCGCCGTGCAGTGTCAGGGCTAAAGTTCTAGGGATGGGTGTGGCGGTCATTGTCAGAATGTGAGGGCTAATGCCTTTTTGCTGCAACTTGAGCCGCTGTTGAACTCCAAATCGATGCTGTTCGTCGATCGCCACAAAACCCAGTTTCTTAAAGCTTACAGTATTTTGAATCAGTGCGTGAGTACCGATTAGCAAGGGAAGAAGCCCCAAGTTTAATCCTTTGGCAATTTCTTGACGAATCTTAGCTGTTGTGGAGCCTGTTAACAGCGTTACAGACAATCCCAGCGGCTCAAACCATTCACTGAGTTTGCGGTAGTGTTGGGAGGCTAACACTTCAGTCGGTGCCATTAGTGCTGTTTGATAACCGGATTGAATTGCTGCAAGGATGGCGACTGCTGCTACTACTGTTTTGCCGGCACCGACATCTCCTTGTACTAAGCGATTCATCGGAGTTGGTTTGCTCATGTCTGACAGAATTTCGGCAATGACTCTTTGCTGTGCTTTGGTTAGGGTAAAAGGTAAATTCTTGTAAAGTTTTCTGAGCTGTTTTCCTGTTGAGTTTAGGGAGTATCCTGGCTGTTGTTGCAAGGTATATCGGTGCTGCAATAGCCTTAATTGCAAGTAGAAAAATTCATCGAACACTAAGCGGTGGCGGGCAGATTCGAGGGTATTGCTGTCTGGGGGACAGTGAATATGTGCGATAGCTTTTTGGAGAGCTATTAACCCAAAACGTTTGCGAAGTCGTTGTGGCAGCGGGTCTTCAATAAAACCAACACAGTCAAGTGCTGTACGAATACAATGCCGGACTAGCTCGTTAGTTATGCCTTTAGTTAAGCGGTAAACTGGTACAATAGAGGTCGTGCTGGCTTTAGCATCTTCAAAGCTAACAACTTTAACTGTTGGGTTGCTGATGGTTTTACCATAGCTATCTTGTTTGACTTTTCCTGTCACTAATACAATAGCACCTTGTTTGTAAAGTTCGGCTTGGTGGGAACGCCATAGTTGCGATTGGTAATAGCTGTGGTTGTAAAATTGAGTGCAAACTATTCTGCCGGTTTGGTCGCAGACAATCCATTTTTGTAATGTAAGTTCTGGTTTAGTACGGCAGTCGAAGATACTGTGGTTGATAATTTTGCCTGCAATTGTTACGCAATCTCCTGTTTTTGTCTCAGCAATCCGAGTGCGTTTGAAGGCGAGATGTTCTCTAGGAAAATAGTAGAGTAGGTCTGCAATGGTGCGAAGACCTAGTTTTGCTAATTTTTGAGCTTCTGGAACAGCAATCCCAGACAAATGTTGTAAGGTGAGAGTTAAATCCATATTTTTGAAGGGATTTGAATTGGCTGAGAGTTAGCCGCGAACGCGGCTCATTTCCCGAGGGCTAATCCATCTATCAACAAGGAGGAAAATTTTGGTTGGCGTGGCTGAATTTGGGTATTAAATTTGTAGGGGCAATCACCCCGTAGTTGCCCACCGCTGACGTGACGGGTAAGCACTCTTATAATTAGGGCTTGCTAAAAAAGTGTACAGAGTGGATAAACGAGACTACAACACTTCGGACAGTTTTCTATCGCTAACGGTATAATGAGGGTTTCAGGCTTTCGTCAAGCTCGGATACAAACGGTAGAATGGCACTTTCAGGCTCTCATTCAAAAACTGTCCGAAGTATTGAGACTAGACAGCTTGAAAAATAGTAGGTTCGTTGCCTAATTCCCAAATTTACCCAGAGACTTCCCTGTGAAAGTCCAAGGGTTTTGAACCTCGCTTATCTTATAACTTGTACTTGTTCGAGCCCAAAAAGATTGAAACCCTTATCTGGTCTGCCTTCTGTTTTTATTCAGTCAGCCCTAATTACGTATAGGCAAAATAATACTTTGATTCAGCAGCGCCACAAAACCTTTCTGGCGTAGTTTTTGGAATTTATAAGATTTTAAACAGAAGAGATTTATGGCAATAATTAAGACAGTTTGAGGCGCCTTTATTTAAGCATAAATGAGTAAAATTTCAATTTTTATTTAATTGGCTGGTAATCGGAATATTTCAAAGCCAAAGCCAAAAAAGGTTCTGTATAATACAAAGCAAGTTGATTGCTAGGGCCATTAAAAACTGCATCAAAGGCGTGTTCAGCCCAAGGAATTTCGAGCAAAATAGTACGCGCGGCGAAGCTATCCCGTAGGGAATCGCCCGTGGCTCGCAATCGTTCCTAGAGCGATCGCCCAAACTTAGCCTGAACGATATGATCGCGACCTGCATAAACCAGTAGGCAAGGGGGAAGATTGGGTTTAATATAATTAATGGGGGAAGCCCGGTGGTAAAGCTCATTGAGTTCGTTTGGGGTTCCTCCCAGAAAGGCACGCAAGACGGCTCGAACGTCGATCGCATCAGGAAAAGATGGGTCATTGTATCCCCCAATAAGGTCGTTTGGCCCGTAATAGTTCACCACTGCTCTAACTGGAAGCACACTAGAATCATAAGCAGTTAGCATTGCTAAATGGGCACCTGCAGACCTTCCCATCAAAGCAATTCGATCGAGATCGATGGACCAATCACCAGCATGAGTTTTGATATAGGAAAGAGCGGCTTGTACATCCTCAAGCTGAGCAGGAAATCGATACTTGGGAGCGTGGCGGTAAGCAATTGCAACCACACAATAGCCTTGGGCGGCCATGTAGCGGCTGAATTCCTCATTGGAATCGGGATTGCCTCTCTGCCAAGCTCCCCCGTAGAGTGTGATAATCGCCGGATATTTGCCAATTTCCACCGGCCGATAAAGGTTTAGTTGCAGTGAAACTCCGTCAGGGTTGGCAAATCCAATAGCCCGATCGATCCTAACCTCTCTAATCGGAATTCCCCGGAACGCATCTGCTAGGATAAACGGTTGAGGGTGTAGCTGCGCGCGTAGAGCTTGAGGAACGGTTGCTAAATAGTTTGTTCCTAGAACTGCTTGCATTTCGGTAGCTATTGCTGCATTGGCTTCTGGGAATTGCATCAGGGGAAGCAGGCTCAGAATTAGGGCGAACAGGTTACAAATCGGTAAAATAATGTAGACTTTGCGTTGATGTCGTCTGGGCCGGTTCAGCAGAAGGGCGATCGCATTGATACCGACTAACCAAGGACTAATTTCTGGTGCTCCCACCGCCAAAGGGTACAGAAACAGCGTGGGTGCTGGTACGATGACCCATAAACTGAGAAATAGCGCGATCGCACTCAAGAACCAAGGGATAAATTGCGAGATTAAGAACGCTGCCAATAATGGTAACTTTTTGCGGCTATTCTTGGGGAGCATCGGATTTTCTGCTCCTAATTTTTAATCAGCTTAAACTAATATGGCGGTTACTACTAAGTGTGAGGTATGGTAGCAGTAATCTGTAAACCAGCTAGCCAGGATTTGAGAGAGAATTAAGTAGGTCAAAGATACAGAACGATAGTTCACGCCTACACGCATTTGTAGGACAAAACAGTTCCGGTCAAGCATCAGTGTTGCAAACATTGCATTATCTTAGTTTACCAAATTTGTGCAAATAGGGCAGAAGCGTTTGTGGTTCTTTTGCCTCTTGATTGTTCTCTCAAAACTTTTGTCTGCAACCCAGCATTCTGCCAGAACAAATTTTATTCCGCGTTCTCGGGCTGCGCCGCAAAACTTAGCCCCTCTGCCTTTTTTATGCTGATAAAGCCTTTCGTCCAAATCTTTAGTCCAGCCGACATAGTGTTGAGACGGACGAGTCGGACATATCGGCTGCTCAAAGTGCAGGAGATATACATATCCTGCTATTGTGTTTGCCATTTTTGAATGTGGTTTTAATGTTGGCTATTGGCTGCCGGAGAAACAAACTTGTCTCTCCGGCATAATTGAATTACCAGTCGATTTTTAGCTCGCAGTTTTTGTGGCTGCCGTTGCTGCTACCATTGCTGCTGTCGTTGTTGCTGTCGTTGTTGCTATCGTTGTTGCTTTCGAGAGGGAATTGGAAGTTTAATGCCAGCAGTTCTTGTTCAATAATTGACTTTCGATCTTGGACTTTTTTGTCTCTCACAAGTCGCAGAGCGTGGATTATTTTGTCGAGCGTTTGATAGCTTGTTTGTTGAAAATTCAGTACAAGTGTTGTTTCCTTGCCCATGATGTACAGTTCGTTTTCTGTTTGGTGGACGCAGGTTAAATTATTGAAGTAATAGGTGTAGGTTTGCGATAGTTCCATTTTTTTTTCCGATGCTTTATTTTTGGGCGCGACAGCGCTCATAAATTTGTTTTTTCGTAAATGTTAGTGAGTACGATAAAATGTATAAATAATTTATTTTTACCCATGTTGACTCACAAATTATTTGAGCAAGCACGGCCTCAATTTACTTAATAGTTACGCCAAAATAGTTGATAAATACGTTAAAAAAGCTGTCAAAATTAGTGGTAGCAATATCAGTAATTGGTATTCCTGCCTGGTAAGAATAATTGGGGGGATAAAACGGTTTACCCACCGTTATCAAAACCCTGAGATGCCAGAACTACCCAGTAATTTATGTCGCAACCAGGAAATTTGTTAGCTAGCGCTTTTATTTAATAAAAATCAAATTTTTAAGTGGCAATAACTAATCCAGTTCGAGGTTTTGGGTGTGCGGTTTATGCTGTTGGTGATTTTGTTTATGAGTTGGCTGTTCTTGTTCAATTAATTGTATCCAGATATCATTCCAACTTGACGGTGGATTGACAAGTTCTGCATCCGGTAGCAACGAGATCGCATTTCGAGCGAGCTGAGAATTTTCGGCAATCGCTATAATAACGCTATCGAGTTCTTGTAAGAATTGTATAGGTAGTTGTGAAGCTCGTTCAATTCCTAGGTAAATTGTGGGTGGTGCTGTTGTAGAGTTATCCTGTTCAATAAGCAAAAGTGAAAGGGCTTCGATTGGGTTACAGGCAATTACAGCTCGCTCAATTTCTCCGGTAGTGGCTACCCAGAAAGCAGCTTCAGATGACAGGGGATGGGTTGTAGTAAAGTTGCCTCTTTCATCGAGGACAAAAGCGAGCCTGGGTTCCCCCTCAAGCGTCCGTCCTGTAAAGACAGCCTTTTCTGAGCCGGCATACAGCCAAGAATGAGAGTGCAATAAATCGAGCAATTCTAAAGGTAAACTGTACTCGACTGCTAGATGCGATCGCACTTTTTGCCACTGAGTTTCATTCCTTTCAGGCAGGATTGACAGTTGTAACTCTAGCTCATTTGCTGTTGCAGGAATTGCAGGTGTAGTTGTTTCTAGCTCAGATTGTGACGACTCTAACTCATTTGCTGTTGCAGGAATTGCAGGCGCGGTTGCTACTAACTCGGATTGTGACGACTCTAACTCATTTGCTGTTGCAGGAGTTCCAGGTGCGCCTGCTACTAACTCGAATTGTGACAACTCTAATTTATTTTCTCTTGCAGGAGTTGCAGGTGCGGTTGCTACTAACTCGGATTGTGACGACTCTAGCTCAGTTTCCTCTGCCTCACTGAGGGCGATAGCTAAGTGTTGTGGCTGCATTAAAGCCTCAATTAGGGCGTTATCTCGCCCTTTGTCATAGCTAACGCCTCGATGCTTCTGCAATCCAGAAAAAGTGTAGGCTTTACCCAACTGAGTGCCACTTAAAGCGACCCCATCTAAATTGTAAGAAATGCCTTTACTCAAGCCGATTCCAGTTCGAGTCAATCCGACTTGCACCTCTACGCCTTGTTGCTGCAACCGCTCAACGAATTCTGGCATACTTGGGTTGTCTTGGGTAACTTCATCAATTAGGTCTTGTAATTGCACCCTGACGCTCTGGTTTCCCTTGCTTTTTAATTGCCTGTGTTCTCCTGTAGTCTGAGCTCGTTTGTCTGTTTCCCAACTGGGTGTAACAGTTTCCAGGCTGTAGTTCCGTTCGAGTTGGCGAATAGTTTCTTGGCTTTTGTAATAATCCCAGCTATCGTCAACGACACCTCCATCTAGACAAATGCGACTGGCGACGATGTGAATGTGGTCGTGTTGTGTATCGCTGTGCTTGACAACTGCGTATTGGTTGTTGTCAAATTCCATCGCTTTCATGTAGTTGGCTGCAATCGCCAGCCAGCGTTGGTCATTTTCTTCAGAATCTTCTAGTTTTTCGGTGCTATCGACAGATAAAGTGGCGTGAAAAACTGCTACTTTCAGGTTAGGTCTTAGTTGTCGGGCGATCGCAAATTCAGCAGCCAGTTCTTCAGGAGTTTGTCCGCACATAGTACCGCCAATTAGAGCGGCGTCTTTTTTGCCCAGCACGTAGTTCAGACAGCCCCGAAAGCCTGTACCTTTAATTTGTTTGCCAATCATAACCGTTTCGCAGTAGGTTTATTACATCAATTTCTCAGGCTTGTTAAAAATTAGCGGACTGTAGAATTGGTAAGGTTTGCAACTATTGCTTTAATTGTAGCTTGGTTCTCTCGAATGAGTTGCTGTACGCTTTCTAAGAGTCCTTTATTGACAACAACTGGTTCTCCCAATGCCACAGCACTATTGCAAGCTTTAGTAATTTGATTGAGGTTGTTTCCTGCAATCCTCAATTGGGTATCAATCTTGCACAAAACTTGATAGGCTTTCAAGTCAAATGCAGCTAGAGGGCGTGGCATGGTTCTCCTCAAAGCTGCACGGCGCATGAAGTCGCTCATGCTTAAATTTACTTGCTCTGCTCTTGCTTTGATTTGATTGTAGTCAGAGTCAGTTAGGCGAATGTGAATATGGTTGGATAGCAGCTCTCTAGGTTTGACGGACGGTAAAGTCTTCATAGTTTTTAATCAGTAAAAACCTCTTACCAAGATACAAGTTAACAACTGTAATCGACAAGCGCTATTCAGGTGATTTTATCCCCCCCAATTGGAGAGGGCTGTTTAGACAGTTTATTAAGGTAGAGACTGAGTATAATTTTCTTTATTTGTATAGAATAGTGGATTTAGGTGCGATCGCACTTGAATAAGTGATGAGCTTGTTGAATTGCTTTTGAAGCATTTTCTCCCTCTAATTTCTTAGAGCTATAGAATATTCAGCTTAAATCGTAGTACAAATAGTTACAGTTGTCATTAAAGCTAAAGAAAGTATTAAACCCGACCTTACGGTTAGGCTTCCGTAAAAGGAGGGTGCATTATTTCTCTTCCTGCACGTAAAAGTGCGGTTTGTGATCACAAAACCATTGCTTGCTACTAATCAAGAACAGCCAAAAGCAGCCTCAACCAGCAAAGGCAGTCTCTGCACAAAAAAGCAGTAATTTGACCGAAAAAGTCAGGCATTTGCAGGATATTTACAGGGATTTGCAGGTAAAGTGCACCCCCTGCAAATACCTGCACTTGCCTGACTTTATACTGCAAATCCCTGACTTTATACTGCAAATCCCTGACTTTAGCTGACGCAACAATTAGCTAATTTTTTAGCGTTTTTAACAACAAGTGGATTGACTTAATAGTCAAGTTGTGGCATCGGAATTGAATAAAAAATCAAGTTGAGCAAGTGTGAGAAAATTGGCAGGTAGCTAAAATTTATGAAGTGATTTTGTAGTGTAGTACCCACTATGCCAGCAATAAAGCTGAGGCTGGACTATCTGGTTTTTGCGTTCCGTTGAGGCTGTTCGCGAGTGTAAGGCTTACCTCGATCGAGTGTCCGCTGCTGTCTATTGCTAGCAGTTAACTACTAAACTACCATCGCCAGCCTTTCAATTCTTTGCAAGAGCAAGCGAGTGCGACCTGAATTTTTAGCAACGGGTGAGAGGAAAGCAGGCGCGATTTCGCACAGATTTGCAAGCTCGGCTCGAAACCATCCTGATAAAAATGCTTTCACTTCATAGTCAGCTTGTTGCACTTCCTCGAACAAACTAAAACGCCCGTCAAGCAGTGCCACAATGTCTTCAATATCAGAACTAAAATAAAAGTTACCCCCGCCTCTACCCATGAAAGCTTCTATTTTGGAAGCGAGGAGATAAGGCGTTGAAAAAATTAGGATTTGCCTACCACTTGGAAGTTGGTAGCGAATAGAGTTAGCAATGCCCGGCCTGTACCAGCGATTGGAAAACCCTAATACAGAGGAGTCGCACGGCATGACATCAATTGAAATGCCCTCATACTGCCAGCGACATAGGGGTGCACCTGATTCTGTAGTCTCTTGAAGCCCAAGGGTTCGCAACAAGTTCGAGAAGTTGTAATATTCAGCTCTGGACATGATTTCGACAACACAATCAACATCATCGGTAGGTCGAATGTCAGGAGCAGCCACTTCGTCCAGATACAGGGATATCGTTGCTCCTCCTGTGAAGACGATGGTAGTGCGTACTTGAGAGAGTATCCGGGCGACTGTTTCCAGCATGAATATCTGCTGATTCATAGAGCGACGATCCTCTTTTCAAGTTCGCTAGCGGCTAAACGTTGCTCCCGCACCCGACCAACTCGAATAGCGTCAATCAAGCTGAGCAAGGCGTAGAGTTCTGGATCGTTACTGGCAGCTTGGGGGACTGAGCGGTACAGAGGCGCGATTGCCTGCCCTCTCACGACACCTTGAGGGTCAGGCCAGACGTAAACCTCAGACGGTGAGGCAACCAGCTTGCTTTTCAACGGCTCAGCAGAATGTGCAGTTGGCAATCCCCGCGAGAGGGGGCCTGGCTGGGCGTAGAATACATAGCGCAACCCGTGAACCAAGAATTCCAACACCGCTTGCTTCAAAATTTTCCGCTCGGAGCCATAATACAGACCCGCAGCTTCAGAACGCTCAAGGGCAGCATGAACTTCTGATGCGCTCATGCCCAAGCTTTGAGCGAGAGAACTGTACGTCCAGTTCGTTGAATCCCAACTGTGGACTTTGAGTATTGCAAGGATATCTTGGGGTTTTAGCATAGCGGATGAGCGAGCGCATTGTTTCCTTTATTCTATATTCGCGAATAGCGAATAATTAAGGTGTGGCGACTTTAATTTACTGCGAGGCGTTCGTTGAAGGGCAATCGCCATGTAGCCAATACAGCGCTCGCCCCGGCCGCTTGAAGCCGTTGTAGGTAGGAGCGATCGCACTATAAGTTTCAGAAAACTTAGCCGGAACTTTCCTTTACCGGTATCGGTATAAATATATCTCCCAACATTGCTATTGCTACGACTGTTCCTCACTTTTTTTCCTAGCTTCCTATCAGGCATAAAATTTAGTTTACAAGAGAGCGAGTGAGGTTCGCTCCGCTAAGCGTGCGATCGGGACAGTTGGGGCAATTGACGCCGATGCTGTCACAAGGGTCTCCACAACAGCAGGAGCAATGTTCGTGCAATCAGCACAGTTGGATATCGGGTAAAAATCAAGTCGCTTGACACCTAGGATGCCCCATTCATCAGGGTGTATTATTTTTTTTCTGCACGCATTAATCATGGTTTGCGATCGCAAAACCATTGCTTGCTACCGATTGAGAACAGCCAAAAGCAGCCTCAACAAGCAAAGTCACGAAGAGCACAAAAAAGCAGTAATTTGACCGAAAAAGTCAGGCATTTGCAGGATATTTACAGGCATTTGCAGGTAAAGTGCACCCCCTGCAAATACCTGCACTTGCCTGACTTTATACTGCAAACGCCTGACTTTATACTGCAAATCCCTGACTTTAGCGCTCCACAACAATTAGCTATTTTTTAGCGTTTTTAACAACAAGTGAATTGACTTAATAGTCAAGTTACGGTATGGTAAGTTGAATTAAAAATCAAATTTCAGAAGTGCGAAAAAATTGGCAGCGTAGCAGCCGTTATGTCAGCCTTGGCAGTTGCATAAATTGCTGTTGTCGGACTCGCGCTTTGCAATCGGCTAAACTGTTGGTATGAAGGCAGGTTAAGAGCAGACCCTAATACGGTGTCTTAATGGCGAGAGCGTCTGTGATCGTTGCAATTAGGTCAAGGAAATCAAATTTACCCATCTAGGACTTAGAAGTGCTACTGCTAGGTCAGGAGATGAGACAGACGCTAGAGAGTTGGCGATCGACCTAACTAGGACAGGATGCGGAATGACTGCCAGGTTTTGTAGCTACCAAAACGCCTGTCATTAAACTTCAGCTTTTCGCTCGCAGCCTGCGTGGTCTCAACTTGTGATCGAAATTCCACCAACTGTTGAACCTGTTGAACCTTCAGCTTTTCGCTCGCAGCCTGCGTGGCCTCAACTTGTGATCGAAATTCCACCAACTGTTGATTTTGAGCCCGTACCTTTTCTAATTCGTTTTCGTGCCTAATTTTCAGAACGAGGTTGCTTGCATCTGCTGCACGTACACTGCTGGGAATGCTGGTTCCCAGGTCTAGAGAGACGGCGATGTGTGTCTTGTTAGTAACCATTTTGTTGATGTTTGTAATTTTGTTCTGTGTTTAATATCAACAAAGATTTATCAGGATAGGGCTTTTTCCTAATATCGAAGCGACGCGCGAGCAACCAGACACTCATTAGGCGACCGGCTCACGCGCTGCCCGTTGTGCGGATGGTTTCTAAGATGGCCTCGACTGTTTCAGGGGAATACTTCGGCATTGAGTGCGCTAACGATATGTGTGCCCATATTAGCCCACCGGCCCCGGCTTTCTGGGGAGTACCCATCTCTAGTGGGGTGCCGGTGTATCCCTGTAAAAATTTGCAAGATTGGTTTGCGCCACCTCATCTGCCGGAAACAGGCTTTCAATCCGCAGTTCCTGCAACGTGATGTCATGAGGAGTACCTAACGTGGCGATCGCCGAAAATAAGTTAAGGCTCAGTCCGTCTTTGACAAACTGTACCGTCAACAAGGGTAGTTGCCAGGTGCGGGGTAGAGATTGCTGCCACAAGCGGGGGGCATCTGGATAAGCTTGTAGTTCTTGAAAAAGAGCCATAGATTCGTCGCTATGTCCATCGACGAACGCTTCTCGATACACCCGTTGCATCAGATGGCTAGCAATTTCTTCCCAATTCCCCACAAACGGCTTGAACCCTTGAGGATGAAACATCAGCCGCATCAGATTAATCCTGCCGTTGATGCAGAAATGGTGTTGCAGCTTCTCTGGATGAACTAACCAATTGGTAAGCTGTTGCGCGGCTGTATTGCTCTGGATTAAATTCCAATAACGATCCATTACTAATGCCGGATAGGGTTCTTGCTGGCGCAAGATAAACTCTATGGCTTTGCGGATCGGTTCAACTTCAGGCGCTGATAAATCGCTTTGGGAATAAATCGGCGCAAAGCCCGCCGCCGTGAGCATGATGTTTTGATCGCGCAGAGGAACATGTAGCACAGCCGCCAGTTGCAGTACCATATCCCGGCTGGGATTAGCTCTGCCTGATTCTAAGAAGCTGATATGCCGCTGAGAGACATTGCCAGCTAAAGCCAAATCGAGTTGACTCAAACCGCGTTGATTGCGCCAGTGTTTGAGCAGATTCCCAAAGGATGCGTCTCGGTTTGGAGTTGATTGCGTTGAGGTTGAAGCGCTCGCCATTTTACTATCCTTATTACCTCGTAGGTAATTGTTTATATTATCTCGGAGGGTGACAATCAGAGCAACAGGGTTGATGACGAACTTTTACGCTTCGCCAAACCAAGTCCCTGTTGAAGTGCTGATAACAAAAGGAAAGTGAACCTATGTCCAATGCAACTTATCTACAGCGGCAACTACCTACATCCAAAAAATTTCTGTCAACCCAATCGCTTTATCTGCTGCTAACGATTATTGGTGCGATCGCGCCTTGGAGCTTTCTGCTGAAGTTCTTTCTCCAGAATGGTCTTGATCTCGATTTATTTTTCCAGAATGCGTTCGCTAATCATGTCGCTTCTGCCGTAGCAATAGATTTGCTCATTTGTGCAGATGTCTTCTTCTGTTTTTCATTTATTGAGCTAAAGCGATTAGGTTTGTCTCGTCGCTGGTTGTTTGTTTACGTTGTCGCTACTTTTGGCATTGGTGTATCTTGTGCTTTGCCTTTATTTTTATATTGGCGCGAACGAGCGTTAGAAACCCTAAAGTTTGAGCATTAAGCTCTACGTAAAGACTTTCTGACTACAGCTCCGCGTTATCGTCTTACCAACAGTTTTTATGGTCGAGTAAAGGGAGTAATAATGGAAAGAAGAAGGGGAAGAAAACCATGCTTAAAAACCTAGGATTGAAGGAGCGACTTATCAAAGATAATTGCACAAGCTATAGACCCTAAAAAATCATGTGTGGTCAAGTTTGAAAAACCTCTTTGTATCCGTTGGCTAGCTCAAACTCCAAGGGTGGGAGAAGATAAAGTTCCGCTTTTATGTATATGCTCGCAGATGGTAATGCAGGGATTTTGATCTATTTCACCTGTTTTTCCTGCACATTACTACCTTTCTTCGTCCGAAAACCCATACAGTGTTTACTTGAACCACTTATTGAGCAAGCCCTAGTTAGTTAAGTATATTTGTCCATCATACCATAAATGTGCAACGCCCAACGCCCAAGTTCTAGGATGTGCCGATTACTCCATGATTCATGGCATCATTCATCAACGCCGCATTTCTTTCTCGAAATCGCAGTGTGAAAATGCTACCCGTACCCAATTTACTTTGCACAGTCAGGCTACCGCCATGTGCTAAGGCTATAGCTTGCGCTATCGCCAATCCCAATCCCGAGCCGCCAGTAACGCGATCGCGTGAACTGTTAACTCGATAGAAACGATCAAAAATTTGCTTTTGATCTTCTGCTGCAATCCCACACCCTGTATCTTGAACATGAATCACAACTAAATGGTCATTTTTTTCTAAAATAACCGTTACTTTGCCACCAGGTGAAGTGTATTGAATGGCATTGACAATTAAATTAAAAACTAAGCGATAAAGCTGGTTAGAATCACCAATAATAGTCAATGGCTGATGCACCGGCAATTCCGATGTTAGCGCTACCTCTCTGGCGATCGCCATTGCTGCCAATTCCTCGACTAAATCGCTAACCAAGTCATTTAAACAACACAATTGAGGGCGATCGGGTATCGGTTGATTATCCATCCGCGCCAACAGCAACAAATCAGCCACTAACTGAGTCAATCTGCGGTTTTGGCGCTCTACAGTTCGCAAAATTTCCCGCGCTTCTTTTTCATCCAATTCAGACATCAACAGCCCGGATTCTACTGTCGCTTGAGAGGCGGCTAAAGGCGTTCGTAGTTCGTGAGCGGCATCCGCTGTAAACTGTTGAATTTGTCGGTAGGAAGCATAAATTGGTTTCATTGCCAATCCTGCCAGCCACCAACTAGAAAAGCCTACCAAGATTAACGCAGTAGGCAATCCCAACTTTAAAACTAATTTGACTGTACTGAGATAATCGTTGAAGTCTTGCAAGCTCCGCCCCACTTGAAAGTATCCCCAATTTTTCTGATTTTGAGTATGCAGTGATACAGAAATTTGGTGATAAATATTGCCTTTGCTGTCAGTAATGGTTTGCCAGTGTTGTGAGTTAAAAGTCCCTAGCAATTCTTTGGGATAAGCGCCTGCTGTAGCAATCAAATTTCCTGACTTATCAAATAAACGGATATAGTAATAGCTTTGGTTGATAGCGCTTAAAGTATGGCGGCTTGGCAACTGTTCTTTAATGCCGTTAACTCCAATTACGCGGAGGTTGGGCAAAAGTTCATTGACTATTGGTTCCAGGCGTCCGGGCTGCTGCAATTTGATTTCTAGGCTGTCATGTAGCGTTCCCGCTACCGATTCTAATTCCCGGTCTAGGGCTACCCAGTGAGCGTGGGCGATCGCCCTATATACACCAAATCCCAACAAGCTTAAAATCAAACCCATTACTGCTGCATAGGAAATGGCTAATTTCCAGCGAGTCCGATTAAATAGTTTATTTTGATTCATCTTTCCTAATAGGTAATTGGTAAGTGTTAAAGTGTTAATAGGTAATTGGTCAGGACATAACTCTCATTTATTGCAGTAAATTGTTTCAAAAATTGAGCAACAAAAGATAGCACTCTTCCGACTTTTTCAGCTTTTAGCCTTTAAGTAATAGCAAATTTTAAATTGCAATTTTCTCGAATTTATTCAAGTTAATTGCAATTTAAAATCCCTAACTGCCAGCTACCTTTAGTAGGTTTGAATTAAAACTGTACCGAGTGGTACTTCTGCGTTTATTCCCGCCATTTTACCAGAGATAGCGTACATCCAACTCCGACTGTAACCAGGAGTGTGAATGCCCCGCATATCAATCGATATGGTGGTATCAGGAGAAACAGGTTGGGAGAAAACCACTGTCGCTTTTCGGTTATTAACAGAAACTTGAGACTCGATTTTTTGACCAGATTGATTTGTTACGTCAATTCCGCTACGCATTTTCACATCATCCGGTAAATCAATTGTAAGTGCCGAAAGAGGTTTTCCCTGAACGTGAACTTCAAAATGATGAGTAGCACCCTGAAAGCGAGCGCTATTGGGATGGGCTCCGCTGTGAATCAGGTGAGAAATATTAGCATTTCGCATCGCTCCTCCCGCAACAGTAGCGGGGGCATTATATGACAACAAGAAGGTGAATGCAGTGGCGTAAACTAACTTTTTCATGGCGATGCTCCTCAAATAATTAACTCAATGGACTCGGCATTAATGGGTCTAAAAGCCCTGAAATAAATCCAGGTAAGATGTCAGTCGCTTAGGAAATTAACCTCCAAAAGCATTTACCACCGTGGGAGAGTTTGAATATTGGCCGTACCAACTTTACTGTCTGAACTCTGACCCACTTTCTTGGCATAAACGCGGTATATATAATTACGCGGGTAGATGGAAGCCTCAACCTCAAGCATAGAAATTGTCAGCACAGTCCCGGCAACTACAGGTTTGGAGAAAACTACCATTGCTTTTCCACCTTTAACAGAAGTTGTTGCCTCAATCTTTTCACCGGATTGCCTGCTTACTTCAATACCCTTGATTCGCAGTGAGGGCAACTGAATTGATAGTTCTGAAATGGCTTCTCCCTCAACGTGAACGTCAAAATCGTGGAAGGCTCTCCAAGTTGGGTAGTCAGGATAGGAACGGCCTCCGACAATGTGAGGTGATTGGGAATCTCCCGGTATTCCTGTTGCTTTTGCTGCGGAGATAGAAGAGGCAATAATTAGGGCAAATGCTGCACTAATGCTAATTAATTTTTTCACGACTGCACTCCTTGAAAACTAACGTTTGGCTTATTTCTTAGTTTGATACGTATGGATGAAACCAGGATGAAAGATCGGCCGTAACACCTGATTTTTTTATTGATAGCTGCGAACCCGTGCTATACCGAGGAGAATGTCTGTATTGTCGCCAACTAATGTAGCAGTAAGTTGGTACATCCAAGCGTTAGAAACTCCAGAAATTATTACTTTATTCATGGTAATTTTGATTGTGTTTTCGGGAGAAAGAGGTTGGGAGAAGGTTAGTATAACTTGATTGCTGTTGACAGAAACCTTAGTGTCAATTTTTTGACCTGAATCGTCAGATATACTGATATCATCCCTGACAGTTAACCCCGCAGGAACGCTAATTTTTAATTGAGAAATAGCCCTAGTTCCTTGAGGAATGTGTAGCCGGAAAGTATGCCTGACGATTCTTGCCTTAGTTTCCGGAAATTGTACTGAACTATCAATGTGAGGAAAATTCTCGGCGCCTGTTCTGGTGCTCGCATGGACAGCAGGAACTAAAACTGCGGCTGACAGAGCAAATACAGCACCGTAAATGAGTGTTCTCATAGTTTTGACTCTCTAGGAAATTAAGTACAGTACGCCAACCTACTTCAACATTCATATTTGAAGAGTTAGCTTCTTATTAACTAGATTGACAGCTAATTATGAAATCAAGATGAAATATGAACCAGTGAGAGGTGAATTTTAATAGCAAACAAGCGCTTTACTCTCTTACTTGGAAATGAAATGAACCCAGAAATTTCCATCTGCCATACAAACGCGACGGATTAAATCATAGGAATAGTGAAGATAAGCTCCATTGGCATTGTTGTTATACCCGCTAGCAAACCATTCTCCATAAGGATCGTGAACAATCAAGCCAGTTTCGTCATATCCAACTACGGGCAGAATATGACCGAAAGAAGTAAAATAGCCATGTATGACAGTTGGGTTTCCATCTACTAACCAATCTTTAACTTCCTCAAAGGTCGCATTCTCTTTAAAGGTATCTTGAGCACCATACTCTCTGACAATTTTTGCCAAGTCGTAGGGGTTCCAGCGACTGTAACCTTTGTTGAGTGCATATGCGTAGAGTTCGTCCTCAAATTGACCGATCGTGTCCCGGCGCGGTTTGTTGAGGAACTGCAAGCACATTGCCATTGATGTGACATTGCAAGCACCAGTCGGATTATAGTAATTATCCAGTTGGTATTTGTAAGGAAAATTAGCAAGTTGAAAGCTCTTAGGCTTAGTTTTTGGATAAATTACCTTTCCTTCTTGTAAAATTTGGACGTGCGACCTATAGACATACCAGATTTGAGAATTTTTAAAGGAATCTTTTCGCAAAGCTACTCGGATGTGATCGCGAACCATTTCATAAGAGACAAGCTCCAATACTTTCCCCGTTTCAATTTTTTGTTTCTCTGCATCTGATAAATTTAACGCATAGATAGGTCTAGCCTTGAGAACTGTCTCATTAACTATCTTGAGGACAGGAGGTGGAAATTTGAGATCCGATGGCTTGGCTTCAATAAGTTTCTCGGCTGTTTTTGCTCCGATAAATCCTGGTTCATCAGTGCACTGAATCAGCTTGTGAAATCGATTGAGAGCCGCAGTAGAGACTGGACTAAAGATGCCGTTGGCTGGAGGGTCTAGCAAACCTAAGTCGATGAGACGAATTTGGATTTGGCGAGTTAGCTCTTTATCGGCAGCGATCGCCTTTACATCCACTTTCTTATTGGTTCCTACAATGTTTTGGAGTTTCATAATTAATTTATTGAATATTGGAACTAAATGTTAAACCCATTTCCCCATTTTCGATCGCCTCGCCCCCACGGATGTTGCGTAAATCCAGATTAAATTCCCAGAATGTACTGACTGTAATTCTTGGGTAAAAGTTTTTGCAACAGGTAAATAATCCCAAAACAAACTAGCAAATCTACCGTCACTAAAACTCCGAGCTTGAGCAGTGGCTCGGCAGAATACATAAATTTATAAGACGCTAAATTAACATAGTTTACTACCATCACATCTAGCAGGTATATAGGAAAGGAGTAAGCCGCCAATATTTTGACTAATTTCGATAGTTTACTGGGAAGTATGATGCTTTGAGAAAATGCCAATATCGACAGTACGAACCAAATTGCGTATCCTTGAGTAGATAGTTTAAAAAACGATCGGGCAAACCAGGCATCCGAATTCACTTCACTGAGTAGGTAAAATTCCCAAATACTCGCTAGATAGAACAAGATAGTTGCTGCTAAAATAAGCATTCTTTGGCGCTGAAGGTATCCTTGAATGTTGTCATAGCAACTGCCAAGAACTAAACCAGTGGAAAACGGCAAAATCCAACTAAAAATCCAGCGCTCTATCAGCGGTATAGGTATGGAAGGTAAGTATTTGAAAGCAACTAAGTAAAAGACTATGGTAAAAGCTATTTGAATGGTGAAACCCAAAGCCAAAACTTTTCGGGGCTCAAAAAATTTTAATTTAACTAGAATCCACCACCACAAATAGCATTGAACAATCACAACTATAAAGTAATAGGGGGGCAGCACAGAACCTGTCAGCACATCTCTAACTAATCCAAGTAAATCAAATCGTTTGAGGTTGCCCAAATTATTTAAAATGTAGAAGGCTACTGACCAAAAAAGATAGGGCGGTATAATTCTCGACAGCCTTTTCTTTAATATCAGCGTCGGGTTATTTTGATTTTCAAGCTTGTTGGTAAGAAAAAAACCGCTGATCAGTAAAAATGCAGGTACGCAGAAAAGCTGGAGTGTATCGATCGAAATAAATAGAATTCTGCGATCGGGTAATGACAAAAAACCAGCATGAATAATCACAACACTGACGATCGCCAAAGCTCTGATTAAATCGAATTCAGCAAACCTAGTAGATGCTTTTTGCATTGTAAAAACAGGGGTAGTGATGGTAGCCACACTCGGCTGCAAACGATATTTGTCAAGGGTTTCAGTCTTAAGTTGACACCTGCGGGCAGTGACGTATCCCTACTACTTGGCGGGTGCAACACCAGAAACGTTACATTCTGATTAGACAGCGTTTAACCGCGCTCAACTTAAGGTTTACATTCCTAAATGAAATCAGGATGAAAATTTTAATATTGATGCGACTTATAGTGCAGGTAAATAGCTCATCTCTGACAGCAATCCGGTATGCTATCATAAAATTGCCGAATTACCCTACTGTGAAAATGACAGAATGAAACTTATAAAAATGAGCGAGCAAAAATTAAAAAACCCAATTCTCCTATGGATGGGTATGGGGATAGCAATGCTGGCGTGTTGCCTTGTGCCTATGGCTGCTTTCTTCTTTCTAAACGGAAGTTGGCGGGCATTAGTTGGTCACGACAACAAACAGCCCGCCAGCAACCCGTCAACCAGTCAACCGCAGATTCAACCTACTAAAAAGTCTACCGAGTGAAGGTGAATCGACCGTCTACCTTTTGACCGTTAATATCAGCAGTAATCTTCATCTGATACTGACCTACAACTTTTCCAGGCAGGAAAGCTGTATAGTGCTGGTCTTTCTGGTCATAAGTGAAGGTAACAGTCTTTTGAGTGCGATCGGGCATCTGAATTTGACCGGTTATCTTCGCATTAGGTATTGTCTGGTGGTTGTCGCCTCTTTGCAAATAGAAATCCAGGTGAGTTTGAGTGGCTTCTTTCTCGACCACCAACTCTAAATGATAAGGCCCTGATTCAACGACTTGACCGCCTTTGTTTTGAGCGGCGGCTATCTCTGTTCTTGTAATGGGTTTTGAAGACGAGACGGCAGAACTGTTGGCTGAAATAGCAGCTTGGCTGTTGTTACTTCCAACTCCCAAAAATATTAGCCCCACAGTACCCAGAATAATTAAACCTGACTTTACTGTTTTCATGGTCTTTCCTCGTTTGATTAGGGATTTTGTACTCTTATAAATTTCCGAGCATTGACTTTCATTAATGCTAGAGCATCTAAATGATTATTCCTTCTATTCCTCGCTCAACCGGATAATCTTGGTAATTTAGACTATTCATTTTGCGAGAAAGCTGTGCTGCTTATCCTGTGTTTAAATCATTTTAGGGGATTTCCGATCAATTGTAAGAAAACTTGCATTCTATTGATTGAAGCTAAAACGACCGTCAACTTTTTCTCCGTTAATATCCGCAGTCACTTTCACGGGATAACTTCCTGCATCTTTGCCTGGAAATACAACGGCGTAATGTTTGCCATCAGCATCGTATTTGAAGTCCAGCGTTTGCTGCTCTCCATTCGGAGACTGCACTTGTGCCGTCACTTTTGCATTAGGAATCGGTTCGTGGGTATCGCCTTTTTGCAAATAAAGATCTAAGTGAGTTCCGCTATCCTCTTTCAGAGTTAAAAGTTCTAGGTGGTAAGGTCCAGACTCGACAACTTGACCTCCTTTAGATGGTTTGGGAGGTTCTGTTTTAGCAGATGCTGCAGGAGAAGCGGCCGAACTGGAAGTATTAGGTTGAGAGGCAACAGGAGCGGATGTTGGGCTGCTGTTTGGGCCGGTTCCTTGGTCGCTTTTGCTGCAAGCTCCCAAAAACAGCAATCCGACACTGCCTAGAATAACTAAGCTTGACTTGAGCGCTTTCATTCGATTTATTTTTTGGGTACAATAATTAGAATATGACACCCAAAAATGAAATCTGGATGAAATCTTCAGACTTTCATACAGGTATTCGGATCGTGACCTCGGAAATTCAATATTTTTATCATTTTTAATCTTTCCCCCCCTTGACTCTATAGCCGACTTGAGGGTTTATGCTATATATAGTTTCCCAAAGAAACTTTTCGATCCTAGATTCCCCGGTAAAAATTCATGATTAAAGCAACTCAGACTAAACGCTTCACTCTTGCAGCTTTGACGGCAGTTCTCCTGACAGCAGGTACAGCCGCGGTTGTCTTTGCCGCCGGCCCCTGTACTACTCCTACTCCTGACTGCCCTCAAGCTAATTGCGATAAATAATCCTTATTTTCCCCGGTGTGTAGATTACCTCACGGATTTTTAACAGGGATAAGCAAGAGAATATCCGACAGCAGCACGATCTCAATTTTGAGTGACTGCTGCTTTTTTTTTCAATATTATTTTGGACAAGATAGAGTATTTTATCGAAAAATTGGATGACTATAACCACTACACAAAACTGAAAGTGGCTATCACTATAATGATTGGGTTCAAACTTGCCTAAAACTGCTATGAAAAAATTTGGAACAGAATCCTTAGAACAGCAGCTACTAAAAAGTCGTTCAACAATTATACTTACTCACATCAAATCTGGTAGCTAGTTTTCTAATTGCTCTTTTACCCTGCTTCTCGAATAGTGCGATCTTGCTTGTGTGCACACTACATATAGTGTGCACACAAGTAAGTGCTGAGATAGTATAACACCCTGGCGGGGTGACAACCCCGCCAACTGTAATCGACAATTAAAGGGACGGCGATGGAGAAACTAATGATGATGCCAAGAAGTAAATACTGATTAGCGATCTCTCAAAATTTTGATGGTTTACTCCATGCGATCGAGGATGTCTTACGCCTTGCGTCCGGCGCAGCCTTGGCGGTTGCTATAATTGTTTGCGTAAATTGAACGCGAGACAGGATACTTCTATTGTTAAAGAAATAATCATCGCGCTCGCAGCCGCAATTGCACCCGATGCCCCAAGCTGAACTGCACCGAACGCAACTAAAAGCAATATAGTCGTGCCAATCCAAGTTGCATAATTCAGACCTTTGGTTTGACCTGCCCCGACCAAAAAACCTTGAGTAGCATTTTGCACCGCCACCAGAAGGGGTACAAACGCGCACAACAGCAATACGGGACGGATACTCTCAACCAGGGCTTCATCGTTGCCGATAAAACTTTGCACAACCTGCAACCCAAATGGCGTTGTACTACCTAAAAACAACAGTAGCGAACAAAATCCACCCACACTGAGAGCAAATGCAATTAATTGGCGATCGCTCACTCGATCTCGATTTTTGATAATCACCTGTTGCACCATGCGAGTCGCATTGGCAATCACCAAAACCAATCCCCAAGCCGCAGGCCAAGCCGCCAATGCAATATTAGCGTCTTGGGCGCGGGCAATAATTCCCACCAGGACAGCACGTCCACCCCAGACTACTAACATTGAAGAGCCTAAAGGCCAGTAGAAATTCCACACACTTTTGAGATTGGTGGGTAGCTTTAACTCAGAATCAATGGGTCGAGGCAGACGAGTGGCTCCTAGCCGGTGCGCCGCAATGGTTACAACCAGCGCCTCTGAGAGAACCCCCGCGATCAAAGCAGTCCCCGCCAGCACTGCGCCTGACATTTTCAACACAAATCCGCCCCATAACGTTAGGGCTACAATTAACAAACGAACCATGCTAGCTTTGGCAACCGCCTGAGAATGACCTGTGTGGATGAGCAATCCTTGAAAATAACGCCGCCACGCGATCGCCAAAGGCCAGAGAAACATTAACGTCAACACAGTCTGCACCGTCTGCCGCAATTGGGGTGGAATTCCTAACAGCGTCCCCCCCAGCGTGGCGAAAATAAACGGCAGCGTCAGCAGCAACAGTAACGCACTCAGTCCGCCGCCTGCTAAAAGCGTAAATCGCCACAAGGCGCGACGCGATCGCCCATTCGGTGCAAGGGCATTCGAGGCGTGCAGAATCATAATAATCGGACTTTCAAAAAAGACCGCGAGGGCTTTGGCAATGCCCACGGCTGCCAAATTCACCCGTGCATCGGGTAAATGAGCTAGGGCAGCCGTCATCATCGGATCGCCAAAAGCCATTGCCACATCGCTGAGGGAGAGGGGAATAAATTGCCGCCATAAATCTAGCAGACCGATTTTAGACGGACTTGGAGAAGCCTTTAAGGTCATTGTTTATACAGGTTGTTGCTGTCGCACGAGGGTAAGAGGGACGCTTTGAAGGGCGTTAATTGTAGCGGTGAGGGCTTTTTGTTCCAAGATTTCAATCCCTTGCTCGGACAGCCATTCTGGATTGTAGACTGTTTCGAGATAGCGATCGCCCCGATCCGGGTTCAACAGTACCATGCGTTGAGAATGGCGATGCTGCTGGCTGTAAGCTAGGGCAGCGGCAACGATAGCGCCTGTGGATGCTCCTAACAACAAGCCTTCTCGACGTGCCAGGGCATGACAAACAGAAAAGGCAATGCGATCGTTCACAGAATACGCTGCATCCAGTGCCATTGGATCAAAATTGGGCGGTACAAAAGATAACCCCAATCCTGTCATTTTATAGGGGTGAGACGGCGTGCCAAAAATAGCCGAACCTGCCACATCTACGCCGACAATTCGAGTTTGGGGATGACGCTGTTTAAAATATCGGCTAATTCCCGCCAATTGTCCCGCCGTACTAACGCCAATAACGATAACATCTGGTGCTACGGGAAAAGCCTGTTCGATTTCGCGAGCAGTAAATTGCTCGTGGGCAGTTGGGTTTTCGGGATTGCGGTGCTGGCAAGGATACCAGGCACCAGGAATGGTTTCGGCGAGTTCTTTGGCTTTTTTCATCCTCGCAACTTGCATCGATCCATTGGCATCTGCCGCACTCAGGGGGACATCTACCAATTCTGCTCCATAGGCAGCCAGCATTCGCCGAATCGGGGGCGGTGTTTTACCATCGATGACAATCATCACGCGATAGCCTCGCGCTGCACCAATCATTGCTAAACCAATGCCGAAATTACCCGAACTAGATTCAACAATTGTGCCGCCGGGGGCGAGTAACCTGGTACGTTCTGCGTGTTGAACCAGACATACAGCATTTTTCTCTTTAATGCTGCCACCGGGATTACAGGATTCTAATTTGAGATAAAATTCGTGATGCTGACAGAGTTCGCTCACGCGATTGAGACGAACAATGGGAACCTTTCCAATTGCCTGGGTGATATCGCCAGCTAGGGATGATTTCAGCGCTGTTTGTAGAAGTTGAATCATTGATTTAGATCCTTCAAAATACACGGTAGTTAGTCCTGGTCATCTATCTTGCTTGCCTGCGGAAAACTTTAGTATCCGAGCGCGAGATCATGCTTATCAATAAGCCAGAAGCCCTCTTTGCCTAATTACAAGCTTGCAACGCCACAATCAGGGTAAACGCATCTAATTTCTAAATTCCCATGTATAGCTTCTGAGTAGAGACAAAAGCGCTATAGGTGGAAAATTAGATCCTTCAAAATACACGGTAGTTAGTCATGGTCATCTATCTTCCTTGCCTGCGAGAAATTTCAGCATTTGAGCGCGAGATTATGCTCATCAATTAGCCAGAGGGCATCTTTGCCTAATTACAAGCTTGCAACGCCAGAATGAAATTGGGGTGAAATAAGTCAGGTTCATTGATTTAAAAAATTATAGGAAAGAGCGCAGGTATAAGTGGTTTTTATATTTCAGGGATAAGCAAGAGAATATCCGACAGCAGCAGTAACTCAAAACAGAGTTACTGCTGCTTTTTGAGTCACTAGAATTATGGACAAAATAAAATATTTTATCCGCCCAAATTGGGTAAGTATAAACAGCACAAAAAAGTGAAACTGGCTATCGCTATAATGATAGGGTTCCAATTTACCTAGAACTGCTATGACAAAATTTGAAACAGAATGCCTAGAACAGCACCTACTAAAAATAGGAAAACTAGCAAAGCAAACTGGTGTTACTGTAGGCACCCTGCGATACTATGAAAGCCTAGGGTTACTGGAACCTGCCTTACGCAACAGTAGCGGTTATCGTTACTACACAGCCGATGCTGCCAGACAAGTGCAATTTATCAAGAAAGCTCAAAGACTCAACTTTTCTCTTCAAGAAATTCAGCAAATTTTGGCCTCTCGCCGTCAAGGAATAACAGCTTGTCCGCTAGTGCAAGACTTATTAAGTCGCAAAATAGATTTCTTTGAGGAGGAAATTCAGCGCATGAGTGCGTTCAAAGCTGAGTTGGAAGCTTATAAAAAACTTTGGACAAATCGAACTTCAGACAATCCCGATAGCGAGGAACTTTGCACTTTGATTGAGGGAGTTAAGTAGGATTGATCAGTTCGCTATTTCAGCTTTAATTACCTTCCCGTCTTCAATAACTGGCTGAGGTTGTTGAGGTCGTAAAATTTTACCAAATTTAGCATACAAAGCTGGCAAAACTAACAGAGTCAAGGCAGTAGAAGTAAACAATCCTCCTAAAACTACTACTGACAAAGGTTGCAAAATTTCCTTTCCGGGGCCGCCTTCTAAGACTAAAGGTGCTAAACCTAAAGCTGAAGTTGAAGCCGTCATCAAAATAGCATTGAGCCGTTCCATCGAGCCTTTAATAATTGCTTCCTTAAAAGGCATTCCCTCGGCAAATTTAGTGTTGTAGTTGTCTACTAATAACAAGCCATTGCGGGTGGCAACGCCAAATAAAGTGACAAAACCCACTAAAGAAGCTACAGAGATGATGCCGCCAGTCAAAGCTACAGAAATTACTCCTCCCACTAATCCGAGCGGTAAATTAATCATAATCATCGCAGTTGAAGGAATTGACTTGACGGACAAGTACATCAATACTGTAATTACAAGAAAAGAGATCGCACTAAATATCATAATATTTTGGGAAGCTCTTTGTTCTGCTTCAAATTGACCGCCGTACTGGATAAAATAGCCAAAAGGCAACTGTACCTCTCGTTTGACTTTAGCTTGAATTTCATTCACAACCGATCGCAAATCTCGACCTTTAGCATTAGCCGCTGCCACAATCAACCGAGAAACATTCTCGCGGTTAATCGTATTTGGGCCAGTACCGTATTTTACAGTAGCAACTTGGGCGAGGGGAATCTTGTTGCCACTTGGAGTATCAACCAACAAATTCTGAATAGTTTCTAAGTTATTTCGGGCTTCAGGCTGCAACCAAACAACTAAGTCAAAAGTTTGCTGCACCTCCAAAACTTGAGAAACAACTTTGCCGTTTAAAGCTGTCTCAATTAATTCAGAAAGCTCTCCAATTTTTAAACCGTATCTACCCGCAGCTTGACGGTTAAAATTAATTTGAATTTGTTGCACTGGCACCTGGGGTTCGAGTTGCAAGTCTACAATTCCTTCAACAGTTTTCATTTGCTCTTCAACTTTGGCACCGATGCTGCGAAGCTGATCCAAATCCGGGCCAAAGATTTTGACAGCAATCTGACTTCTGACACCAGATAAAACCTCATCCATCCGGTGAGAAATAAAACCGCCGATATTTGGTGCAACTCCCGGCAATTTAGCAAATTCCTGCCGCAACGCCTCCAAAGTTTTCGGCCTGTGTTCCATGCCCTCCTCGCTCAAACCGATATCAATGTGAGCTAAATTGACTCCCGCAGCATCAGCATCTCCCGGAGCTCTGCCCGATCGCACTTGCACGTATTCAAACCTGGTATCATCCTTAAGTGCATCTTCGATCGCAAAAGCCGCGCTATCTGTTGTTTCCAAAGACACCCCCGGATAAAGCAGAATAGTATTTACCAAAGTTTGCTCCTGAAACTCGGGTAAAAACACCCGTCCAAAAGATGGCAAAATAATTAATGCAGCCACCATACTAGCAGCAGCTAAAGCTAAAATTATCGCCGAATAGCGCATTGACAATTCTATAAAAAAATGATAGATACGCTTGCAAAATCTCGGCAGCCAAGGTTCCTCGGAACTCATGCGTTTGGCAGGCAACAAGATAGCACAAAGGGCTGGAGATATTAACAGCGATTCCAGACTAGAAATCACCACAACTACCAAATAAGTAATCCCCATCGGCGTAAAAATTCGACCTTCTACACCGGGCAAAGTAAAAATAGGAGAAAACACAACAATCCCAATAACAGTCGCTCCAATTAACGAATCGCGCACCTCTTGACTGCCGTCAAAAATCACATCCATTACCGGACGCGGATTAAGAGAAGACCTATTTTCTCTCAAGTTGCGGTAGGTATTTTCGGCATAGACGATCGCATCGTCGATCGCAGTGCCGATCGCCACCGACAAACCCCCTAAAGTCATCGTATTCAGCCCCAGCCCCAGCCAATACATCGCCAGCAGCGCGAACAGCCAAGTCAGAAAGAAATCCAGCAAAACAACCGCGAGAGTGCGCCAATTCATCAAAAACGGGATCAGGATGATGGTAACAATGATGCTGCCTTCAACTAAAGCCGATCGCACATTCTCCACCGAGGAATTAATATATTCTTCCTGTCGAAAAGTCACAGTAACTTTAATATCTTTTGGCAGAGCTTGCTGCACCTCAGCCATTGCTGCCTCAACCGCTTTAGTTACCGTCGGAGTATCAGCAACTGGCTGTCTGTTTACCATCACAATCACAGCTTTTTTGCCGTTAAAACTGCCATCTCCCCGCTTGATTGCAGCACCAATCTTGACATCAGCGACATCAGCAATTCTGACGGGTGTTCCGTTGCGAGAGGCGATCGCAGATTGCTGCAAATCTTCCACAGACGCAATCCGCCCCACCCCCCGGATTAAAGTTTCTCGATCCGGCGTAATTAAATACCCCCCCGGCGCGTTAACATTCGCAGCCGCTGTCGCTTCGGCAACTTCCTGCAACGACACATTAAAAGCTTTCAACTTTGCAGGTTCTACTAATACTTGATACTGCCTCTGATCGCCGCCGTAAGCCACCACTTGAGCAACGCCAGTCACAGCTAGAAGGCGATTTGTGACTTGCCAATCAACCAGACGGCGCACTTCCATCAAAGGAGTAGTTTCCGAGGTAAAAGCATAGGTAATAACAAGGCCTACCGGTGAAGTTGTCGGAGAAATTTGTGGTGCTTCTACTCCTGCGGGAAGCTTGCTTTGAGCTTGCTGCAACCTTTCTGTTATCAACTGGCGGGCTTGGTAAATTTCAGTTCCCCAATCAAAGATTACCTTAACGGCAGAAAGCCCTACAGCGGAAGACGATCGCACTGCTGTCACCCCAGGAGTTCCGTTAATTGCACTTTCGATCGGCAGTGTTACTAAAGACTCGATTTCTTCCGGCGCCAGCCCCGGTGCTTCCGTCTGAATTTCGACTTGCGGGGGTGCAAAAGGAGGAAAGACATCAAGGGACATTTGGGGGATGATATACAATGTCCAAAGACTAACAATAATGGTAGCGATAACAACTAGCCAGCGGCGGTTAATTACCCATCTGAGAATAGTGCTGAACATTTTATTATTTTGGAGTTAATATAGCGGTTCTCAAGCGTGGTGAGGTATGGGGGCGAGTCTTATGCCTATGCCCTATGCCCTATGAGCACCTCATTTTACTGAGAAAGGCTATAGATAGATACTTCTGCAAACTAAATTGCTATATTCACGCAATTGTTTACTTCAAACTCTTGACTTCTTTCTCTTGAGCTTTAACGTGATGGTTGTTATTGTGTAACAGCAGTTCATTGTGCAACGGCGATGCAGAGTCGGAAAAACTATTGTTTCCGGCATTGTTTCCAGAATCCGCTGCTAATGCTGGCAATTTGCGCCGATTTCCCAACAACACGCCGGCTGTGAAAGTCAGGGATACGATCGCAACTGCTCCCCCTATTCCCGTCCACCAGAAAGACACGGGTAAATTATTAAAATTAACCTCTGTTGCCTTTGGAGTTGCCTCTTTCTTTGCCTCGTCTTTTGAGGGCTTGCTGCCGCCCCGCAAAGATTGTGCGTAAAGTTGAGGTGCTCGCTGCGTTACTATCAAATCTCCCTCAAATAAACCACTCTTAACTTCAACTAAATCTCCGGCAGTTTGACCGAGTTCAATTTCAACAGCTTGATAAGCATTGCCATTTTGGAGGTAAACGGTTTTTTTACCGCTAACATCCACTACCGCCGCACTCGGAATTGCTAAAATATTTGTGGCAGTTTTGTTGGTTAAAATCTCCAACTCAGCAAATAGTCCTGGCTTTAATTCGCCGTTAATATTATCTAGTTCTGCTTTCACAGGCACAACCCGCGTTTCTCCTGACACGGATGACCCAATTAAGGCGATTTTTCCATTGAAAGTGCGATCGGGTAAATTAGCGACTTTTACCCTGACTACCTGACCCTGTTTTACTTTATTTAGGTCTTTTTCGTAAATATTGGCGGTGGCAAAAACACGGCTGTCATTTAAGAGACTCATCAACGGTTTTTCAGCGTTTACTGACTCTCCTGGAGTGATTTCGCGATCGGCTACCGTCCCCGAAATCGAAGCAACTACGGTAACGAGTCCTCGATCGTTGGCAACAGTTCCTAATTGTTGCAGCCGGGCTTGATAGGCTGCGTCAGCCAAGCGAATGCGCGACTGAGCGACTTCGACGGCTGTTTTGCCGCGTTTGAGTTGGTTCTCGGCTTCTAGGACTTCCCGGCGACTCTGAGCTCTGGTAAGTTGAGCTTTGGCTTCTGCTACTCTGCCTTGAGATTCCCGCAATTCCCGCATTGGGAGGTCTACTTCGGCTTGTTTAATTTCGGTTTGGGCTTTGATAACTTCAGGACGGCTTTTTGCCTTAGCAACAGTGGCTTGTGCTTCGGCGAAGTGCGCTTGCGATTCCAGCATTGTGCGCCGCGCGATCGCCCCAGATGCCACTAATTCTTTGTCGCGCTCGAACTGTTCTTTTGCCACAGTTAATTCAGTTTCTGCCCGCGCTATTTCGGCTTGCGCTATTTCAACTTGGCGCTGATAGTTTTCTTTAGCGGCTTGCACAACTGAACGCTTGTTTACTAATTCTTGTTCTTGCTGGTACTGCTTAGTTACCGCCGTCAATTGGGTTTTGGCTTGGGCGATTTCTGCTGCGGATATTTGAAGTTGGCGATCGTAATTTTCTCGTGCTAGTTTTAGATCTCCTTGTGCTTGCTGCAAATCTGCCTCAGCTTCGGCACGTTTCGAGAGAGATTCAACCCGCAATTGTCCTAATTCTGAACTCGATAAAACCGCAACCAGTTGACCTTTTGATACTTTGTCCCCAGGCTTAACCAGCAACTCTACTACTTTGCCAGCAACCGGAGCCGTAACTTCTACTTTTTCGTTGGGTAAAGTTTCAATTTGTCCTGTGGTTTTGATGCCGATATCTAGTCGCTGGCGAGCGGCAGGGGAGACTTTAATTCCTAATCGTTTTGCTGTTTCGGCATCGACAGAAATAGCAGTAGGAGTTTCAGTTGTTTCGCCACTGTGCTTAAATTCATCTCCGTGTCCCGCGTGGGCAAAAACGGGGGTGGACTCGATGAATAACAAAAGAGTCAGGAGTATTCCCGAAAAGTGAACTATCGGTGCTGAGGAGCGGACACGGCGGTAGTATTGCATGATTGAGTAGGGGAGAATCTGAACTCAAAGATCAGTTTTGCAGATAAAAATGAAATCCGGGTGAAATATGGTGTTACTGTTTGTACCAAGCTTGTCGCCACTCTTTCATTTGCTCGATTTCTTGCTTTTGCGAAGTCACAATCTCTTGGGACAATTTGTTTATTTCCGGCCGCTTCGACTTCTTCAAAGCATCTTGGGCCATCACTAAAGCTCCTTCGTGGTGGGGAATCATCGCATTGAGAAATCGCAAGTCAAATTGGTCGTCAGCGGCCCCTAAATCCATGCTCATCATCATGCTTTGCATTTGTTCGGGAGTCATTGCCATCGTGTGACTCATTGGAGCGTGATAAGCCATTGGCGTACTGCTGGCTTTGGCATACCAAGCTTTTCGCCACTCTTTCATTTGATTGATTTCGCGGTTCTGAGCGGCAATCATCTCATTTGCTATTTTTTTCATTTCCGGGCGTTTGGATTTATTGAGTACCTCTTTTGCCATGTTTACTGCACCTTGATGGTGCAGTGTCATGCCATCAATAAATCGCAAATCGTACTCGGCATCAGCCGGGCCTAAATCCATTGACATATTGTGATTCATGCCATGATTCATGCCACCCATGCCGCCGCCTTGTGCCATGTCTTGCTTGTTGTTTGCTTCGGTTGCAGCCGTAACATTTGGGGCTTGAGTTTCGCTGGAAGAGGCTTTTGAACAAGCTGCAAGCACTCCGCTGGTTAAAGCGGCTGTGGCGGTCAATATCAGGGCTACAAAGCCTGTTTTTAATGAAATTGGCTTCATCGATTTTATATGCTTAAAACGACTATTTATCTTCAGCTTTCCACATATAAATGAAATTAGGATGAAATTTTCGACTGGGAATTGTAAAAAATTATTGCTGTGCCGTCGATCGAACTCAAATTTAAGATTTACAGGACTCATAACCTAATTATGTAGGGTACACAGTGCGCGCCTTACCCTATGGGTAGGCTGTCAAACCACTTTTTCCATAATTCCTGATTAATTTCGCAATCCCCCATTAACTCTCCAGTGGACTAGAGAAGTCCAAGCAGTTGACTCAGCCGCCGTTGTTTAAGCCGATCTCAAGACGAAGTTGGTGACAATTCAAACTGTGAAACCGGAAAATGAAGTTAGGGAAGCGATCGCATCTGTTGGCTATCCAGGCGCTTGAAGACAGAAGTCAGAATATTACCCATTCCCAATTTCAGAGTGCATATATGGATCACCTCACAGTCAAACTCCAAGGCATGAGTTGAGTCGATGGCCCCTTCTGCTGGTATCCAGCGCGTTTTTGCTGAAGTTGGACTAGACCCAAAAGCAGCTCAAATCTAAACACTGCAAGCACCAGGGAAAATTGTAGCGATGCTGGGAGATGGGATTAACGATGCTCCGGCTTGGGCAATAGCGGATGTGGGAACTGCGACGCTGCTCACGTAAGGGTATAAATAAGCTTTCAGGTGTTGACATATCATTAGTTGCTGATATGATGATATAAAAGAGCTTTGTATTGAAGCTAAGCATATGATTGTCTCTGCTCAATCCCAGTCCACTCGCTTGAAAGCAAAACTCTTTCGTGGGTTTTCCGATCCATCACGATTGGCGATTTTGGACGTGCTGCGATCGCGTCCAATGACCGTGAGTGAAATTGTTGAAGCAACCGGGCTATCGCAATCTAACACCTCAAACCACTTGGGCTGTCTCCGTGATTGCGGTCTGGTAAACACCCTGCAGCAAGGACGGTACACCAGTTATCAACTCGCCGATGCACGAGTTGCTGAGATTTTGGAAATGGTTGAAGAGTTACTGGCTGATGTAGCAAAAGGAGTTTATGAATGTACCCGCTACAACTGCTCAGAGAACGAATAACAACAAGCTAAACAGGAGGCACGATGTCAGACTGTGGATGTCACATGGAAGCCAAGAACGCAGCCGAGCGTAAAACGTTGCGAATTCTGTTACTTATCAATGGCACAATGTTTGTCGTCGGAATTGTGGCAGGAGTTTTAGCGGATTCAACTGCCTTAGTTGCAGACTCATTAGATATGTTTGCAGATGCTTCAGTTTACACGATGTCGCTGTATGCAGTTGGCAAATCGGCGCATCACAAGAATCGTGCAGCGACTCTAAGTGGTATTTTTCAGATCACGTTAGCCGTGATGGTTGTCGTCGATGTGATTCGACGGTTTGTTTGGGGAAGTTCACCGGAATCAGGTTGGATGATGGCAATGGCTTTTTTGGCCCTGATTGCTAACAGTTATGGTTTGTACCTTCTCTCAAAGCATCGTAAGGGTGAGGTACATATGCGGGCAAGTTGGATATTTACGCAGAATGATGTAATTGCAAATTTTAGTGTGATCGTCGCAGGTTTCCTAGTCACTCTATTTAATTCTCGGTTTCCTGATTTAATTGTTGGATTGGGAATCGCAAGCCTAGTCGTTTGGGGTGGAATCAGTATTATTCGAGATACACAACGTGACAGAATGAAGCAACAACGGCTGTAGTAATACCGCTTAACAGGTTTTGCAGCAACGATTTGAACGTTTCTCGCTTCGTTTTAGTTTTTTCATCGCCGAGACATAGAAACAGTACCAAAAATAGCTATGAGTAAAATGTACTCCAGCAACTTTACTTTGGAACAATGGGAGTTGATTGAACCTTTTATTTCACCTCCAACATCTAGGGATCGTCACCCAAGGTTGAGGTGTGGAATGTCCTGAATGCAATCTTTTACCTGTTAACCCAAGGCTGTACTTGGCGTGACTTATCGGGAGACTTCCCACTTTGGCAGAGCGTCTATCGCTACTTCTGCACCTGGCGTAAAGACGGAACTTTGCTGAGGCTACATGACCGACTTAGAGCCTGGGTTAAAGTTAGCCACAACCGAGCGGTGAGTCCGTCTGAAGCCATCGTGGATAGTCAAAGCGTCAAAAATGCAGCAATGGTAAACCAAGCAATGGGATGTGACACAGGCAAGCAAATAATATGAGTCAATAATTTTTACTTAACATGAGCAAAACGATAATAATTCTTACTCTCGATCGCAACTTGTGACCGCAAACTTGAGCTAACTAGCAGCCAAACTTTTAACTCAATAATTTACCAAATTGTTAGCTTTGGAGATATAGTATGAATATATGTTCATAAGTTAATTATGTTTTTCCATCTAGGAGGCATCATGAAAAAGACAAAAGCATCAGATTCCGGCTGCTGTAGTTGCAGTCACGACGATCGCCCCGATCTCAGTAATGAGAATCATAACCATGACCACAGCCACAACCACGGGAACGGAGATTTTAACCTGAAGCAAGAATTGATTCCTGTGATATCGGTTGTTGTCCTATTTGTTGGCGGTTTAATTTTTGAAGAAAAACTGCACAACACGCCCTATTCTATAGGTGAATATCTGGTTTTCATCCCAGCCTATCTTTTAAGCGGATGGAATGTTTTAACCAGTGCGGGTCGCAACATTCTGCGAGGTCGATTTTTTGATGAAAATTTCTTAATGACTATAGCAACACTCGGCGCTGTAGCCATTCACAAACTCCCTGAAGCAGTCGGGGTGATGTTGTTTTTCAAAATCGGAGAACTTTTTCAAGAATTTGCTGTAGGGCGATCGCGTCAATCGATCAAATCGCTTTTAGAAATTCGCCCAGATTATGCCAACCTCAAGGACAACGGCGACATTAAAAAAGTTGCACCAGAAACAGTAGTCATCGGCGATATCATCCTTGTCAAACCGGGAGAAAAAATTCCCTTAGACGGTGAAATTATAGACGGCAATTCTCAGCTTGACACGTCTGCACTAACTGGAGAATCAGTACCTCGAACCGTGAAAGTTGGAGAAACAGTTTTAGCAGGAACAATTAACCAGACAGGAGTTCTCACCGTCAAAGTTACTAAACTCTTCGGTGAATCTTCAATCTCCCGAATTCTGGAATTAGTAGAAAATGCCAGAAGCAAAAAAGCTGAGACTGAGAAGATGATCAGCAAATTTGCCAGTTACTACACGCCCTTTGTAGTCTTTGCATCGCTAGCAGTGGCTTTAATTCCGCCTTTGTTCATTTCAGGAGCAACTAATGCAGACAGATTTTTGTGGGTTTACCGCGCCCTAGTCTTGTTAGTTATTTCCTGCCCTTGCGGATTGGTGATTAGCATTCCTCTGGGATACTTTGGGGGAATTGGCGGTGCAGCCAAGCGCGGGATTTTGGTTAAAGGCTCGACTTTTCTAGATACTCTGACAGCAGTCAAGACAGTTGTTTTGGATAAAACAGGAACTTTGACAAAAGGAGTTTTTAAAGTAGCACAAATTGTGCCTAAAAATGGTTTTTCCCAAACAGAGTTGATGGCAATAGCGGCTAAAGTAGAATCTCAATCCAATCACCCAGTCGCGAAATCTATTATGGAAGCTTACGGCGGAAAAATAGATTCATCGGATGTGAAAGATTACGAAGAAATAGCGGGGCACGGCATTCGGGCGAAAGTAAATAATCAAATTGTGCTTGCCGGAAATGACCGTTTGCTGCACCGAGAAAATATCCCTCACGATGTCTGCAATGCTGAAGGTACGATCGTACATTTAGGGGTAGACAACCGCTACGCTGGGTATATTTTGATTGCTGACGAGCTTAAGGAAGACGCTGTACAGGCTATTCGCGACCTCAAGAAACTGGGTGTTGAGCGAATCGTGATGCTCACAGGAGATAATCAAGCTGTAGCTGAGAGTGTTGCGAAAAAGCTCGGTTTAGATTCCTACTTAGCTGAGTTATTACCTGAAGGAAAAGTAGAGGCGATCGAAAAACTGATCTCCCAATCTAAAAAAGGCGATAAAATTATCTTCGTCGGGGATGGAATTAATGATGCACCCGTACTTGCTAGAGCTGATGTGGGCATAGCAATGGGAGGTTTGGGTTCGGATGCGGCGATCGAAACTGCCGATGTTGTAATTATGTCAGATGCACCCTCCAAGGTGGCTGAAGCCATCCAAATTGCCAGAAAAACTCACAATATTGTTTGGCAAAATATCATTTTTGCCCTGTCAATTAAAGCGATATTTATTGGTTTGGGTGTTTTTGGTTTAGCGACAATGTGGGAAGCAGTTTTTGCTGATGTTGGGGTGGCTTTAGCAGCTATTTTCAATGCGACTAGAGTTTTAAAGTAGTCGGCTGACAACTCCAGGAGGGCGGGCAATTCCTTCCTCCTTGTAGCAATTTGTAGAGGAAAGCAAATGGAAAGTATGCTCAAAATTCTGTTGGGAAGTCTAGCTCTTAGTATTATTCACGCATTAATTCCCAACCACTGGATGCCTTTAATTGCGATTGGTAAAACTGAAAATTGGTCTCGCAGCGAAACTTTGCGGGCTACAGTAATTACAGGAGTTGCTCATACCCTCAGCATTATCCTAATTGGAATTGTCGTCGGCTTATTCGGTTACAAGTTCGCTGCTACCTATGTAGAGGCCGCTGAAATAATTGCGCCTTTAGTTTTATTAGTTTTAGGAATTATCTATCTTTTGGCAGAGTTAGATAGTTCTCGCAGGCACCACCACCATCACGCGGAAACAGTTAATTTAACTACCAAGCGATCGCAATTTCAAATCCTAGCTGTTTTAGGAACAGGAATGTTTTTCTCGCCTTGCATCGAAATAGAAGCCTATTTTTTTTCAGCAGGAACGATTGGTTTGAGCGGCATACTTGTAGTTTCTGTGGTCTACTTAGTTGTGACAGTTTTGGGAATGGTTTTGCTAGTAGACTTGGGAATGAAAGGAGTTAATGCTTTAGAAGAAAAGCTGCATTTTTTCGAGGCTCACGAACAAGGATTAACCGGAGCAGTATTAATCCTTCTAGGAATTGTGGCTTATTTCATCAAAGTGTAAAATGGTTGGTAATACAATTTAGTCTTGGGAAATATCCAGCACAGGAAAAAATATTATGCGTCGTCAACGTTCCATGCCTTGGATTCACCGCTATTCTCGTCCGCTCACGGCAGGAATTGCCTCGATAGGGGCTGCGATCACTGCTTATCTAACAGTGGTTAAGTTATCCAACGGAACGGCAGTTTGTCCGATCGAAGGCTGCGATATCGTGCTTTCGAGTCCTTATGCCTATGTCTTTGGTTTGCCTCTTTCTTTGTTCGGTTTTTTGGGCTATTTGAGCATGATAGTTTTTGCCGTAGCTCCCCTATTGGTCAATCCCGCAGAACAGAAGAGTCTCCGCTCTAAGTTAGAGTCTTGGACGGGACTATTTCTGTTTGCTGGTAGCACAGCTATGACGATTTTCAGCGGCTATCTGATGTATGTACTGGCTGTTGATATTAAAGCAGCTTGTATTTACTGTATTGCATCTGCTTTGTTTGCAACTAGCTTGTTTGTCTTAGCATTAATAGGTCGCGAATGGGATGATATCGGGCAACTATTTTTTATAGGAATTGTGGTGTCTATGTTAGTGCTGATTTCCTCTCTGGCTCTTTATGCCGATGTGAATAATCTCGGTACAGCTAACGAGACTAGCATCAAGACTACGACATCTTCCGGTACTTCAGAAATTGCTTTAGCGCAGCATTTAAAAATAGTGGGTGCTAAAATGTACGGCTCTTTTACCTGCGATCATTGTCAAGCACAGAAAGCAAGTTTCGGCAAAGAAGCGGCGGGCATTATCAATTATATTGAGTGCAATCCTCAAGGGAAAAATGCTCGGCGGGATCTTTGCGAAGCTGCGAAGATTCAAGGGACTCCCACTTGGGAAATTAACGGTAAGTTTTACCAAGGGCAAAAATCTTTGCAGGAGTTAGCGGATTTATCTGGCTATCAGGGAACTCGCGAATTTAAAGAGCTCTCAAATCAGGAACGTTGACAAGAGTGATTTCTGGCGATCGACTTAATCATAGTCGATCGCACTTAAATTAAATTATCCGAAATCCGGTTAAATGCGCCCTACTCTCACCCGCAGCCCAAGCAAACGGCGCTGCAATCCAAATCCGATCGCCATCCCCGCGATTACAATGCCTGTAAAGTAAGCTAAAACAGTCAACCGCACTGAAAGAGGAGGCGCGACTCCCTCAACTTCAATACTTTGTAAAACCTGGAATGGTGAAAACTGACGGGCCCCGTTGGGTTGGGGAGAAACTTCTACCTCTACTTTGTGAGGTGCGCCATCAAAAAACTGCTCTTGCCATATCAGTTTTCCGGCTGCATCCGGGACACCTTTGTAGGCAAAAGCAATCCAATCATTTTCGAGTTGGGTGACTTTAACATTGAACAATACATCTGTGACTGGCTGATTTGTTTTGGTATCGGTGACTTGAACTTGTAAATTAGCAGCTTTCCCTACTGTCGCACTAACATCTCCAGAAAGTCGCACCTGTAAACCCTGAGATTGCACAATGGGGCTAGTTTTTTCTGTCGGTTTAGATTCTGTCATGTGAGACATTGGCATCGACATCTCAGACTGGGCAATTTCAGCACTGACATTAACATATAACAAGGTAGCGATCGCAATTATTATCGCCCCACTTAACAGCAATCGCACTCTTTCAGGCGCTATTTCTCCTGCTTGGATTTTGGGCTTTCCTCCAATCGCCAAGCCGCCACCTAGCCCAACAACCAACAAAATCACAGCTAAAATCCCAAAATTGCGATACTTCACCCCGTTTTCCGGCACGGATAGTGTTAAAGTTTGCTGAATAGGAGTAAAAGCATTTTCTGCGATCGGAGTCACCTTTGCTAACAATTGATAATTTCCCCTAATGGGCAGCATTTGCTGGATTTGTAACTCACCTTTAGCTGCAACAGCCTCTATATCCAGCAACTTTGTTCCCTCCACGATCGGAAAATCGGTGGTAAACCAATGATTTTTAGGCGGAGTTAAAATTGTCAAACTAATTCGAGCATTCTCTAAAGGAATCCCCGCTGCATCTAAAGCTTGCAGCTTTAACGACACTGGAGATAAAGGTGTAGTTGCCTCGGCTTCAAAGGGTAAAATCTGGCTGATTGGGGGTTCAGAAGTCAGTCGCACAGTTGATTGTGGAGACTGCGAAAACCCTACCCAACCATAGAAAAAGATACTCATCATGCAGACAGCACTGATGAGCGCAGAAAACTTTAATTTTGACATTTTAATTCTGGACTTTTAAGGAATCTCGCGCGGGGTGGGGGCGGGTTTATTTAACCTGTCTGCACTCTGAGAAAGCTCGCAGGTTTACCCGCCCCAACAGGTTAAACGAATCGCACTGCAATATCTCAAATAAAAACAATCTTGTTTAGTGACAACTAACCATCAAAGTGTGGTGGCGCAGAGAGTGTACCTTGTTATGGACGGCGGGATAAGTTGTAAAGTAAACAGTCCAGACAGTCAAAGCGCATAGGGAGATGTAGAGCGTCGCTTGCACGGGTGTTGAAAGCGTCAACCGTGCCGTTTGTTGCCAAACCGAAGAAGAAGAAGATTGAGTAGTCATCATGTACCTCGCAGATGAATAAAGTAAATTTGGGCATCGGCGGGCATCCTGACTTGGAGAACTTGTCTCCTTCACAGTTGCGGGACAGTGCCGGACTTACACCGAACTTTCCCCGTTACCTCTGGTGGCTGTTCCTCACCAGAACCGATTTGATATTCAGAGCATATCACACATTCTGTTGCTGCATTCACATTACCTGGAGTGTTAGATAAAAAATACACAACTTCATATTTCTTGCAACTTTGGCGGATTTTGAGCAATACGACTGATGAAATTTAACAGAATTTGTGAGATTATGAAAATAATATGAAAATTATTTAACAATAAAACCAATGACTCACCCCGAAAACAGACCCAGCCTTCCTGAAGTCCACCGCAGCGTCCCCGTTCCCAACAGCAAAGGTTTCTGGCGTAAAATGCTGGCCTACGCAGGGCCGGGATATTTGGTTTCAGTGGGTTACATGGACCCCGGAAACTGGGCGACTGACTTAGCGGGGGGAGCCAAGTTTGGCTATGCGCTATTAAGTGTGATTTTGCTATCTAATTTGATGGCAATTTTGCTGCAATCACTCTGCGTGCGTTTGGGAGTGGCAACGGGACGAGATTTGGCACAAGCTTGTCGAGATTATTTCAGTCCGCGAGTCAGTTTTTTGCTGTGGATACTTTGTGAAATTGCTATTTCTGCTTGCGATTTAGCTGAACTTGTTGGAAGTGCGATCGGACTGCAATTGCTATTTGGTATTCCCTTAGTTTGGGGAGTGTGCATCACTGCGCTAGATGTAATAATGGTATTATTTTTACAAGGAAAAGGCTTTCGTTATATCGAAGCTTTGGTGATTACGATTATTGCAATTATTGGCGGTTGTTTTATTGCAGAAATGATTTTTGCAAAACCTGATGCCGGAGGAGTTTTACTCGGTTATGTTCCCAGCCTAGAGATTTTGCAAAATCAGGCAATGCTTTATATTGCGGTGGGTATTTTGGGGGCAACTGTGATGCCGCACAATCTTTACTTGCATTCGTCGATCGTGCAAACTCGCTCTTGGGAAGAAACTGCTGATAAAAAATGGGAAGCAATTAAATTTGGCACAATTGATTCCACCGTAGCGCTGTCAATAGCTTTGTTTATTAATTCAGCAATTCTGATATTGTCGGCTGCAAGCTTTCATTTTTCCGGGTATCAAGAAGTAGCAGAAATTCAAGATGCTTACAAACTGCTTTCTCCGGTACTGGGTGTGGGTTCTGCTAGTGCAATTTTTGCCTTTGCTTTATTGGCTTCGGGGCAGAACTCAACCTTGACAGCAACTTTAGCAGGACAGATTGTGATGGAAGGGTTTCTAAATTTTCGGCTGCGACCTTGGTTGCGGCGCTTGCTGACTCGACTGATTGCAATTGTGCCGGCTTTGATCGTAATTATCTTGTTTGGTGAAGGCAGTACAACTAATTTACTGGTTTTCAGTCAAGTGATTCTCAGTTTGCAATTACCCTTTGCAGTAATTCCCTTGGTAATGTTTACCTCAAACCGCAACTTAATGGGAGAGTTTGTGAATCCATTTTGGCTGAAAGCCTTAGCTTGGTTAGTGGCTAGTATTATAGTAGGATTAAATAGTTGGCTGTTATTGCAGACTATTTTCTAGTAATCTGCGATTGCGGTAGAGGCAGGAACACATTTAATATTTGATGCCTTAATGTGTCCATATAAAATGGGAGAAAGAGTAAGAGCGTTAAAGTTGTTACGCTCAGTAACGCCAGGAATGCTATTGATGTGGGATAGAGGCTTACATTCTTATGCGATGGTAGAAGCTACAGTCAGTAAAGGTTGTGAGTAGAAGAGTGCGAATTCCATCCAACGTTAAATTCTTAAACCAAACACTATTAGATGATGGTTCATATTTGAGGAAAGATTTATCCATCAGGCAAACTAAGAAAAAAAAGATTTAAGCCCATACAGGTAAGAGTAATTGAGTACACAATTGAGGCTCCCGAACACCCAGTCACACAAATTAGATATCGTTTAATTACGAGCTTGTTGGACGCTGAAAAATTTCCAGCCCAGTCACTTGCTTGTGAATATCATCAACGTTGGGAAGTCGAGAATACTATTGATGAAGTCAAAGTACATTTATTGGGAAGAAAAACTCATATTCGTTCTCAAAGACCGAAAGAAGTGGTACAAGAAATTTATGGTTTACTACTAGGACCGAAGAGCTGTACGGTCATTAATTTTTCAAGCTGCAAGCAGTGCCGGTGTTTCACCATTGCGTCTGTCTTTTACTGGAACATTACGAGTGATTCGTCGTGCTCTGCCAAAATTCCAGCGGTTACAACCACAAGAAATTCTCTTCTTTTGAATTGGTTAACTTTAGAGATACTTGACCAACTTCTACCTGAAATGGTTCATAGAAACAACCCAAGAGTTGTGAAAAAGCCTGTCTCAAAATTTCGCTCTAAACAAGTTAAACACAGAGGTACTGGAATAATAATGAATCCTCCTGTATTTATTGTTTTAAGCACTGCATAGCCCTTAACTGAACCGTATTGGCGCAGAAGGGACAGGTCCACACTTGGCCTTGATTGAAGGGAAGCATGACTCCCTGCGTGCGATCGGCGCCCCAATCTAGGATACACCGACTTTGAAAACACGCCCTAGGGATTCAAGAGACAGCAGATCATGGTGTCCAGGGTGTTGATTTCTCCTTTTTAGAGGTTCTCAAAAATTTCTTTTCATTCCCCCTTGACACTCCAGTGGACTGGATACTGCAAGATAGGATTAACCCCTCAAAGGAAAGGAAAAATACAACCATGACACTACAGCTAAAAGTCCCTAACATGGCGTGTTCAGCTTGTGGCGAAACCATTACCAAAGCCATCAAGACAGTAGATGCCGCCGCAAATGTTCAGGCAGATCCCAAAACCAAACTGGTCAATATCCAAACTCAAGCATCTGAAGCCGCCATTACAGAGGCAATTACAGTGGCAGGTTATCCCGTTACCTGTCACTAAAGATTTCTCAGACCCATTTTAAGGATGAAAATAAGGAGATTTTGTATGGAAAACGCCACTATGAAACTGCGAGGCATGAGTTGTGCCTCTTGTGCAAGTAACATCGAAGAGGCAATCCGCTCAGTTCCGGGAGTTGAGACGTGCAATGTTAATTTTGGAGCTGAACAAGCCAGCGTTACCTATAATCCCAGCCAAACTGATGTAGCAGCGATTCAGGATGCCGTGGATGCGGCTGGATATTCTGCTCTGCCGATGCAAGATGATGTACTTGCCCCAGAAGATGATGCAGAACGGCAGGCGCGGCAAAGTGAAAATCAGGACTTGACCCGCAAGGTGTGGGTTAGCGGTATTATCAGCGCCGTTATCGTGATTGGCTCGCTGCCTGCGATGACGGGATTGCCTATTCCCTTGATTCCCATGTGGCTGCACCATCCCTGGCTACAACTTGTACTCACTACTCCAGTATTGTTTTGGGCGGGTAGGTCTTTCTACATCAATGCCTGGAAAGCCTTGAAGCGTCATACCGCGACAATGGATACGCTAGTAGCGATCGGGACAGGGGCAGCTTACCTCTATTCTCTATTTCCCACCTTCTCTCCCCAGTGGTTTATCAGTCAGGGTCTTAAACCAGATGTGTACTTTGAAGCGGCATCTGTAATTATTGCATTGCTCTTGCTAGGACGACTGTTGGAAAACCGCGCTAAGGGACAAACCTCAGAAGCAATTCGTTCTCTTATGGGTTTGCAGGCAAAAACGGCGCGGGTAATTCGTAATGGACGAGAAGTGGACATTCCCATCGCTGAGGTAGTGTTGGAAGATGTCATTCTAGTTCGTCCGGGTGAAAAGATTCCCGTGGATGGCGAGATTATTGATGGCTCCTCAACGATTGATGAGGCAATGGTGACGGGTGAAAGTGTACCCGTGAAAAAGCAGCCTGGTGATGAAGTGATTGGAGCGACTATTAACAAGACTGGAAGCTTCAAATTCCGAGCCACACGAGTGGGTAAAGATACGTTTTTGGCGCAAATCGTTAAACTGGTGCAGCAAGCGCAAGGCTCCAAGGCACCGATTCAGCGATTAGCCGATCGCGTTACGGGATGGTTTGTCCCTGTTGTGATTGCCATTGCGATCGCTACCTTCATCATTTGGTACAACATCATGGGCAACGTCACAATGGCATTGATTACCACCGTGGGCGTGCTGATTATTGCTTGTCCCTGTGCGCTTGGCTTAGCCACGCCAACCTCGATCATGGTGGGTACAGGTAAAGGGGCAGAAAACGGAATTTTGATTAAAGGTGCAGATAGTTTAGAACTGGCGCACAAACTGCAAACTGTTGTTTTAGACAAAACAGGCACGATTACCCAAGGTAAACCCACTGTAACGGACTTTATAACGGTTAATGGTACCGCCAATGGTAACGAGCTAAAACTTCTGCGCCTCGCTGCATCCGTCGAACGGAATTCAGAACATCCTCTGGCAGAAGCGGTGGTGCAATATGCCCAATCTCAAGGAGTGGAGTTGACGGATTCACGGGAGTTCGAGGCTCACGCAGGCAGTGGTGTGCAAGGGTATGTATCCAATCAATCGGTGCAAATTGGAACTCATCGTTGGATGAACGAATTGGGAATTGATACCAGTAGTTTGCAGCCACCGTGGGATCGATTGGAATATCTCGGTAAGACGGTTATCTGGATTGCCATAAATGGCAAAGTAGAAGGAATTATGGGCATTGCCGATGCCGTAAAACCATCTTCTGTTGTCGCAATTCGCACTTTACAAAAGATGGGATTAGAAGTGGTAATGCTAACAGGTGATAACCGTCGCACGGCAGAAGTCATAGCGCAGGAAGTCGGCATCAAACGAGTTATTGCAGAAGTTCGTCCCGATCAAAAAGTCGCTCAAATCGAAAATCTTCAGGCAGAGGGAAAAATTGTCGCAATGGTGGGGGATGGAATCAATGATGCACCTGCACTTGCTCAAGCTGACGTAGGCATGGCAATTGGCACAGGAACAGATGTCGCGATCGCAGCTAGCGATATCACTCTAATTTCTGGTGACTTACAAGGCATTGTTACTGCCATCCAACTGTCTCGCGCTACGATCCAAAACATCAAACAAAATCTGTTTTTTGCCTTTGTCTACAATGTGGCAGGCATTCCGATCGCCGCCGGAATTCTTTTCCCGATTTTTGGATGGCTCCTCAATCCAATTATTGCCGGGGCAGCAATGGCATTTAGTTCCGTTTCTGTAGTAACAAATGCGTTGCGTCTCCGTAACTTTCGACCCAAAAATGTTGGCTAATTTGATTCGTGCTTAAGAGGGAATAATGATGAACAAGCAACTTACATTTCTAGGAACATTAGCAGGATTTGGATTTCTGCTTGGGGTAATTTCCGGTTCAATTTTTGGAGTGTTAACGTAGCCTATTTTTGCACTCTGATGAATGAAACATCGAACGATAGCGCGGGTTTAGTCAATCACGAAGGAAATTCACTAAATACCTTTGTTCAAAACCCGCTCTTACTCCCATAATCTTGTGTATTTTTTAGGAGGTTTTCAAATGATCGGCAAAACAACAATTATCGGTACTATTGCTAGTCTGGGGGTTGTACTAGGAATGTTATCTGGTGAAGGAATAGCGCAAAATACCCATGAAACACACCAAACTCAAACACAGCAAAAAAGTCAGTTTCAGCGCATTGAACAACCCTTAAGTAACAAGATTTTAGTTACTTTGGCTGGAATCGGGTTAATTAGTTTAGAACTTTGGTGGTTTCTCCTTAGCAAACCCAAATCTCAGAAAGCAGTTACAGCCAGTGGAGGAATTCAAGAAGTAACCGTCACCGTTGATGGTGGCTATGAACCCAGCCGCATTGTTGTGCAAGCTGGACAACCCGTGCGTCTTAACTTTCACCGCCAAGATCCTAGCAGTTGTTTGGAACAAGTCTTAATTCCAGATTTTCATATTGCAGCAGATTTGCATCTGAATCAAGTAACCTCTGTTGAATTCACACCTAAAAAAGCTGGCAGTTATGTCTTTAGCTGTGGCATGAATATGTTTCGAGGCGAAATTATCGCCACCGAAGACCCACAACTTGAATCAACGGGGTTCGAGGAACCTCAAACACTAACAGAATCCCAGTTCAATTCATCCATGTCAACACATCAGCCTGAAACAATAATTGACGCTGAAGCTATGCAAATCAATCCAACTGTTGACCAGGGCATCCAGAAAGTGAGTATCATTGTTAACAAAGGCTACACGCCCAATCATCTGGTAGTTAAAGCAGGTAAACCCGTTCAACTCCACTTTTTACGTGAAACTTCTAGTGCTTGTTTAGCGAAAGTGCTGATTCCCGATTTTGGCATTGCTACCGATTTGTCTTTGAATCAAGTAACAACCATTGAATTCACTCCCGAAGACGTAGGAAACCACACTTTTAGTTGTGGCATGAATATGTTTCGCGGTACCATAGAAGTGCAAGCCGCTAACGTCTCTGACCCAGATGAAATGGCTGCTCAAGCCTTAAATAACTGACCGTCAACCAAGTGCGATCGCTCGAATGGTTTGTCCAAACGCCTACTGCTACCCAAAGTTGCGACATTCAGGCGATCGCCACTCAGGCATTCAAAAAAATTTCTAGCCCCTCTTGACTCTCCATCCCACTGGATAGTTTATCATAAGCTTAGAGTTGGATTCAGTAGAGGAAATGAGTATGTTAGTTCAAGAAAAGCAAAAACTCATTGGTTTAGTTGCGAAGGAAAGCGGCGTACCGATCAAAACCATTCGCTACTATGAGGAACTCGGTTTAATCAAGGCATCAGGCAGAACCGAAGGGAAATATAGATTATTTAATTCTGATATTTTGACTCGGCTAAGGTTTATTAAACGCGCCCAAACTTTGGGATTAACTTTAGCCGAGATTCAAGAATTATTGACGGTTCACGATGGGGGAGAGTTGCCTTGTGAACACATCAAAGTCCAGTTGCAAGATAAACTGCTCGCTATCGATCTACAAATGCAGCAACTACTTATCCTCAAACTAGAGTTGGAAGGATTACTTTCAGGTTCGCCCACCTTACTAGAAAAGGTTGATTCCATCATTTGTCCTCTGATTCAAAAAAAGTAAATTCTTCTATAACTTAATTGTTTCGATCGGTGTGTCAACGGAGGTTATAGAAGTTGACACACTGGTTTTTTATCAAAAAATAATATCGCTCAAGACAACGGCCCCATACACTGATTAAGGCAAGTCCAACAGTTATGGTCAAAGTGAAAAAATCAGGGTTTATATATTTTCTGCCTGCCTAAATATTAGAGTTGCAACACATTAAAAAAGATGAATTAGCAGGGCAAATATTTGACAATGAGCTAGAGCTTGCCTACGCCGTAATTCAGGGAGTAGAAGTTAGATAGAGGAGAAAGAAAAAACTACCGTACCCAACGTGTTAAATTTAAATCCAATCACTACACTAGGCTTTTCGTTACATAAAGATAATTTTTCCCGCCTACCTACTTATATGTCGATTTATTCTGGAAAAATTTGTCAATATTTTTTCGCTACCCCCTTGACTCTCCAGTCGAATAGAGAATTTAAGCTGTTATTAGTAGGTTGAGTAAGTTCACGATTGATTTACTCAACAAAGTTCACCCATCAATCACCATCGATTAGAAATTGAAGGCTATGGTACTGCAACTAACTGTTCCTAAACTGGCTTGTTCTGCTTGCGTGAATGCTATCACCAAAGTTATTCAAACACTTGATTCTACTGCCTCGGTTCAAGCCAATCCAAAAACCAAACTTGTCAGCATAGAAACTCAAGCCTCCGAAACAGCAATCAAAGAAGCAATAGCTGCGGCTGGCTATCCATCCGTGTAAACCTTTTAGTTTTTTTTCCTGCCAGCGGTTAGCTTTTGGCTAGCCGCCAATCCTAAATATTCATCTTAACTCTGGAGTTTATCAGTAGTTTAGAGGATTCATTTACAAGAATGCCCTTAACTAAAAACTCCAAACGAGAACAGCAAAGTCTGAACCCCTGATAAATCGACAACCTCAAGTTTACTAACTGGAGAAAACAATGAACCCATTTTTAACTGCAATTGCTATCACTTCAACTCTCATCCTAGCTCAAGCTTGCTCCTCACCCTCAAGCACGAAATCTGGCGAAACATCAACTTCTTCTGCCTCACAAGTGGCAAATACAAGTTCTCATGAGGGTCATGTAATGGATAATTCCCAGACATCAGGAGCTAATAAAAATCTTCATGAGGGTCATAATATGGAGGATTCCAAAACCCATGACGCTGGAGAACAACATCATGATGGTGGTCATTCGGGACATTCAGATGCCGAACCTGCGAATGCTATCGCTAAGCTGACAGTTCCCTCCAATATCGCGCCCAAAACTCCCGTACCTTTGGTAATTGAAGTCCAAAACAAAGAGGGAAAGTCTATTGCTGATTTTGATAAATTCCAAGAACAATTAATGCACCTGATTGTCGTTAGCGATGACCTCCAATATTTCAATCATATTCACCCCACCTATAAAGGAAATGGACGCTTTGAAGTTCAAACGGATTTTCCCGGCTCAGGTGGTTACACGTTGTTCAGTGATTACAAACCAGCCGAAAAATCAGAACAAGTTTCTGTCTTAAAAATGCAAGTTCCGGGTCAAGCTTTAGCTCTGTCCAAAGTTGACATGGCTACCACCAAAACTTCGGGAAATACTAAGGCTAACCTCACGTTTTCTCAACGTCAAATAAAAGCTGGACAAGGAGTTAACTTAATTTTCAATTTGCAAGATGCTAGTAGCAACCAACCGCTGAAGGATTTACAGCCCTATTTAGGGGAAAGAGGACACTTAGTTATCCTCAAGCAGTCATCACCGTTGACAAAAGCCGACTATATTCATGCTCATGCCTTGAAAGATACTCCAGCAGGGGAGGTTCACTTTATGACCAGTTTCCCCCAACCAGGAAAATATAAGCTTTGGGGGCAGTTCAATCGTAATGGTCAAATTGTCACGGCTGATTTTTGGGTAAAGGTGGAATAGTTATACTCGCATTTTTTGTTTCTGAAGCCGAGAAACAGATTTTTGTTTCAAATGCTTGATTTATAAACATTTTGCTATCAGCTAACTACTGGTGGCTGATAGCAAAACTCCTTGGCGATAAATCATGAGTAAACTCTGGAATCATCGGAATTACAACCTTCTTCAAACACCAATCTTCAAATCCATTCAGAGTCTGCTTCTTGTCGGCGATCGTCCCCTTGGTTATTGCTCGTGTTGCTCCTTGTGGGCGGTGGAGGGATTGGACTGTGGCGCGTTTTTGCTCCGACTCAGGAAAAGTGGCAGGGTGGGGGTGAACTTGGACGTACACTTTTTTAGACTGCGATACTAAAAATCCGGTGGGTGTTGGTTTTAGCAACGGCGGTTATTCTCGATACTGGCAAGAAGAACGCTGGCTGTCTTCGGTTTAAACATTCAAGAGCGAGGAAAACTGCCACTTCCCGCGTTCCTTAACACCAAAAGCCAGGTTTCAGTACCATCACAATTGGGCTTCAACCCAGATTATTTGTAACGCCCCAGGTTTTACTGCTGTGCCTTATGCAGCAGCCCGTGTAGAAACTTCTTCAAGAATAGAAAATAATTCATCTAGCAGTTTAAAAGGATGCAGGGGTGCGATGGCGTTCCGCCCCGCAAGCTACGGCATCAGTTACGCTTGCTGTCAGAATGTCCCCACTGTGTGGCGAGGTTTAAGATTCCAGCATTGTGGGTTGATGGGTGGTGTCCGAGGTGTTTTATGACATTTGCTGAGAGGGCAAAGTATCAGAAGCCTAGAGAAATATTAAAAGAATAAATATTTAGTAATGCTGAGGATAAATCTGCCAATTTAGATGAAGCTGTTTTGCAATTACTTTACAAGCTAAACTTAGTTAATCTAGTATAGATACTGATGAAGTAATTGCGAGTTTTGGATCTATACTGAAGATGTATTAGTAGGAACTGAAGCAATTATTTTTAATAGTAAATGGTGACAGCAAAATTCCGCAGGATATGATTTTTCTTTTTCGGCGGGAACTATCCTTTGGTGATCTGAGGTTTTGTGGTCACGGTTTAGAAAATTTGGATGATCGCTTAATGTACATGGTACTTTGGTTGCAATATTCGTAAAAGCTTTGTTTGAATCACCGGAAAAAAGATAGCCCAGCATTCCTCCTTGATAAGAAAAGGGTGCATATAGGCAGGGGATAAAATTTTCATTTATTTCTTTTATATATTCTCCTACATCCCCATCTGTTTTTAATACTTTAGCTTCTAAAGGCCATATAATCCTTCTATTAGCACTAAGAATAAATGCAATGTCATACTCTTTTGGTTGTGCTGGCGCAGGTTGACGAGTCTCCCTTTCATAAGAACCATGTTGAACATAATATGGCTCATCCCCTGTCATAACTTTGCGAATTTCTGGCTCAAGCAATTGAGTGATGTCTCGTTCAATGTCATCTTTAGCTTGACTACAATCAATTTCTGATAATACCTCCTTTACTAATAAATCATATCCTTCCCACACGAAAGTAAGTATATTAGTTGATGCCGTTTCACACCAGTGCTTGGAAATGGCCATGAATTCATCTGTATCTGGCCATCTTAATTCTGAAATTGTCTGCCGTCTTTTAACCATAATTTAACTCCTATACCACTAATAATTTTGCGTTTCAATTAGTTAATTAATATGACTATATATCTAAGTCATAATATCTGCTGCTACTTGATCAGCATCTCTTAAAGCCATAGAGCGAGTCCAATAACGAATTTTGTCAGGTTTGATCAAATAAATAGTAGGAATTTTCACCCCACTCAATTCGACAGAATCATAAATCCTGGCAACTCGCTGATAAAAGATGCTACCGTCTTCTATATTTCCTCTCTTCAGATACAACTGATTTAATTTCTGCAATAGTTCCAGTAAATCAGGGGAATCAATAGGTTCGATATGTACTCCTTCACAGTCAGGTCTATTAAGATAAATGGCAACTAAACGAATAGGAAGAAGAGTGTTAGTTATTTCCTGAAATATGGTGGCGCAAACTTGTTTATCTTGTCCAAATCCTGCTTTAATAACTCGCAAAAAATACTCGCAGTATGCTGTAAGTTCAGGTTCACTATTATTTTGAGATTGACTATTATTTCTACGAAGGGTTCTTTGTCTTCCTGGAGAAGCACTATCTCCTTGAAAGTCTTGCAGAGTATAATTGAATAGATCATTAATTAGCACCCATTCACTATCTTTAAATTCAAAAGCTTGTCGTATGCGCTCATCTATATCCTCAACTGTTTTTATATTATGCAATTCTCCTACCGATAATTCAGGTATTGGCACACGCAGTAAATCATCTACATTAACTTCTGGGATATAAGAGGCAAAACGACCACTAGAAAGTAGTAGATAGTAGACAGCTAACTTACTGTTGTATGCTAGACAAGCAGCATTCAATTGTGAAATATGCTTTTCAGGAATATGTATGCTTACATAACTTTTAGAGCAGATAATTCCTTCATTTGTATTATCAGTATCAATTATTACTGAACGGAATCTGGCGCTCTTTTTCTGCCAACTGAGCTTTAAAATCATTTGTGGCAGTTGAAATGCAGATAGGCTACTCAAACCTGTACCGGAGTCAATATATGGATCATCATTAATAGGAAGTTGTTCCGCATTTAGGTAGAGAAAACTTTTGTCCAGGAAATCAATTTCTCTCAGAATTCGTTTATTTCTTAAATTATCTTGCAATTTTTTTCTATTACCTTTTGTTACCCCTTGACGGGTTTCAGCAATGCCACGAGCTTTAAGCTTTTCAATACTTAATTCTTGATTCAATCTTCTTACCAAGGAGAGATCACGTCTCCCTCCCCACATTAAAGCTGTCCAAACTAATGGGTTTGCGATTGCCTCTTGTGGGTCAATTGTATTAATATCATGTGGCTCAATTACTATATGATAGTCATCTTCATTAGTCATTACTGGCTTAGGACAAATGTATGTCAAAGGCTCACCGTCAGGAGGTGTGACTGACATTGTGATAATACAAGCTGGAGAAATAGCATCTTTGAAAATTCCAAAACGTAATGCAGACAAGTTAACTATCTCTTCAATTTTGAACTCTGAAAAGAGAGTGTTACGGAATTCCCTAGCAGGGCCACTTTGATTAAAAAGCAGTGGCATAGCAGGCTGTATCATTGATATTTGTCCACTTTCCTTTGTCAAAGCAGCAGCTTTTGGTAAAAAGAAAAGCCCAATATTACCATAAGTGCTAGTAGTCCATTGAGTGTGATTTTTTTTCCAAGAATCTATGTATAAAGATTTCTTTTCAGAATTTTTACCCCACGGTGCATTACCAATAACTAAATCATATTTACCAGCATCTTGGACAGAACGAAAACCTTCTTTATTTTCTTCAAAAAAATCAGCAGTAACTAATTGGCATTCACGCAATCTTGGAAAGCGAAACTCATTTTCCCAATAGTATTGAGGTTCAACTTTATCAAGCATGGTTAAATAAAGACTAAAAGATGCTACTCTTACCGCTTGAGCATCTACATCAACTCCGAATAAACTATTTTCTAGTAAAGACTTTAAATCACTTGGCTGAATTGTCCTATTAAGATGAGCTTGTTCCCATCTATAAATTAAGCGCTGGAATGCTTTAACCAGAAAAATTCCTGAACCACAAGCAGGATCAAGAATCTTAATATCCCATTCTTGACTATCCCAAGGTAAAACACCATCTAGTACAAAATCAACTATATGTTCTGGTGTGTAATGAACTCCTTTACCAGATTCTTTACTCACAAATTCTTCATATATACTGCTAATAAAATCTAAAGGTATAACGTCAAAGTGATAGTAGGGCCATAGACTCATTTGTCCACTTTCAATGTCTACACGACCACTGACAAAATAAGCAAGTATATTTAAGTGAGTTTTTTTAACTTTGTTTTCTTCTGTTTTCCATTCAGCTTCACGTTCTTCTGCTGTAGATGCTTTACCTGGGAATAAATCACCATTAAACTTACCATTGAGCCAACGGAAAAATTTATAACTATCCCTATGATTTGTTAGTATGTGAGGCAAGCTAGAATATTTAACTGATAATTCTTCAATTCTATATAAATAATCCAGTAAGTTTGTATTTAGAGTGGGATCTCCTTCAGAATCTTGGCGATCAAAAAGGAATTGAATAAATATAATTCTTGCTAGTAAATCATGAATAGTGTTATCGTCAAGTTGTTCTTCTTGAAGTCTCTCCCGAACACTTTTCAGGTTTTTCAATAGCATTTGGTCAGCAGCCTGGCTTCGTTTAAATCGTTCGCTATGTTCTTGGAAAAATTGACCTGATAATAAATCAGCCCAGTGTAAACGCAAAGTTTGAGCAGCTTGAGCAGAAAGAGAAGGCTGATTCAATAATTCAAGTTCCTGTCTGGAAACATGAATTACTGGCTTGATAGCATCTTCTGCTTTTGGTGGTTCTTCGTAGCACGTCCAAATTCTTAATCGGTTAGGTTCTATTGTGATTAATGATGGTGTACGAGAAAAACTCCAAGCAAGTCTATAAGTTTTTCTCAGTGTGTCCTCTGATACTTCTCTAGGAAAATCGCACACCAAAGCAATGGGGGCTTCTGTTGAGTCACCTTGAGGATTTGCGGCCAGCACTCCTATTTGTACACCATCACCATCTGGAAGTCTGCTTATAGTCCTTCCTAATTTTTCCTTAGCCTTTCGTGCATAAATACTAGGTCCAGCACCAGATGGCTCCAAAATTTGTTGTGGAGTCGGCCAGTGAAGGTTTTTATGTGCTAGTTCAAGTAGTCCAGACTGTGACATTCCGTTTTTTACGCTGCATTAAAGTATGTATAATTTCGCATTTCAACCATCACCTTGTTATGATATTGATTGATTTTCTTCAAGAGTAGAAGGATATTATTCACTGTTGCAATAATATTTAAATAGAGTTCATAGAAGTTTATTTAGAGTCAACACACTTTCATTAAAAGCAAGTGATGATCACAATATACAATATCGTGCGACTTTAGTATTAATCACCCACTCTACTAATTAACCTCTGATAAATAACATCCAACCACACAGGAATCACAGCTTTACCTTCATCTAAGGATGCGATCGCACTCTCCCAATCAAACTCTACCAGTTTAAGCGATCGCACTTTACACCTTCACTCTCTCACGCAACCGCCCATAAATCACATCTAACCACACCGGTACTACAAACTTACCCTCAGCCCAAGCAGCTACTAATTTTCCACATCGAACTCTACCAGCTTATAATCTCCTGCCTGCGACTCCTTGACAAAAATTAACCGGTTTGGCTCCCGATCGCTCAAAAGCCCCGGATACTTCTCCTGGAGAGTTTTTAGAACTTCTCTAGCCACCTCAAACGTAAAACCACTGACAGCCAATACTCTATCGTCGCCAATGCCGCAAAATCTAGGACTTGCTCGCAGGCAAAAACAAGCTCTAATCAACGAATTACTGATCCAAGCCAGTAAAAACATTCAAAACATAGAGGCAAGCATTTCGGTAACGTCTTGTTGGTGGCGGCCCCGGTTGTTTCGTCTCAAAGCATTACCCCACAGCAGCCGAAGCAAAGCATAATCGTGCTTACCAGACAAATTTGTGCGATCGCGCTGTATGACGGTCAGCGAAGGAACGGGCTAATTTTGTCCAGTCCCGTCTTGAACCAAGTAGCGGATTAGAGCATGAATTGCCCGCTGTGCCGTTAGCGAGAGAGCAACTCTCACAATACCTATCAGCCTCGGACTGAAGAAATTCCCGATTGGTGACGAGCAATTTTAGATTTTAGATTTTAGATTTTAGATTTTGGTGGATGCAAGGATTAAAGTCACGCATCAACAGCATCGAGTGCTGATCGCTTTACTCACGCCCGCCAGAAGTTCTCACCCCTGGATTTGTTACAATTCTCGATCGTGTGGAGCAGGTGCATCTACGAAAACCTGCTTTTAGGAGAACTTTTGACTATGTGGCTTAAATTTGGTGTTGCTCCCAGCGGAGAACTGGCGAGCATTGATGAGGTTGTGCGCGGAAAAACTAACCTCGCTTGCCTCTACTGCGGAGGCTCCCTCACAGCGAAAAAGGGTTCCGTGAAAGAACATCACTTCGCGCACACCGGGGAAACTTGCAAGCCCGTTTCGCAGCGGATTAAAACCAAAGCGTTTCCATCGCTTCCCCTCTACGATAACTTCAACGTGCGACTTAAAGGTGAGGAATTAGAGCAATTGAAAGTGCTGTGGAAAGAGTACGGCGCACAAAATTACGCCATTCCCAAAGACTTGGTAAACTTTCGGTGGGAACTCAAAGGATTGGTGGAGTCGTCGGGCGATCGCACTTATCACTTTACCGACTTGGGTAAAATCCCCGTTGGCGCGCTTCCCCTGGCGCTGTTCAACAAAGTCCAGGAACCTTTGCTGCTGTCGGAGCTGGCTTCGTTGGAAGGCTCTGTAGAGATTGCTGAAGCTGCGGGTTTATCTTGTTTGGATGAACGGCGGGCTGATTTGCTGATTTATCGAGCACAGCTTCGTCGGATTCTGGTGAACTCGCTCTACTTCCTTGAGGTAAAAGCTGACGAAAGCTGCTTCTATAAAATTGGGGTAACAACTCGATCGATCGAGGAACGCATCGCGGAAGTGCAGCGGGATGTGAAAGCGCATTACTCGGATGTGACCGTCAATTTGCTGGGACTGTGGGAACACCGGGGGAATGTGGAGCTGTACTTCAAGCACCGGTACAAAGCTTTTAATTATCGCATTGGCAAGCTGACAGAGTATTTTGCGTTTCCGAACGTCAAGGCGGTGCTGAATGATTTGTACGGGATGGAAGCAAAAGTGTTGAGTGATGTTGAGTCGGATGCGATCGGTCTGAACTGGAGCCACACGCCTCGAATTGGCCTGAAGTCCTGACTCAACTTCAACTTTCTGGAAAAAAGAAACTTTTTAATCGGGCGTTGCTGATTTACGGTATGAAAGGCTAAATATGCAAATCATAGAAACCAGTATCACAAAGCTTCTCGATTTTAAAGTTATTTTTTCATACCCTGATTAAGCAAGGCCATCTCTCGATATGCCCAATCGAGCGAGCCATAAAGATCAACATTTAGATCGAGCGCATTTTGAGCCGCCGCAAGGTAACTCGTTAGGCGACAATAATGCGCGATCGCGTCTAGCTCTGCCTGATGAGCCGCCCGGACTTGTGCGATCGAAAGTTCAGAATTGGCAGGAGTCGGCAGAATTGAGAAACGCATAGTTACTCACTTCAATAAAAATTTAGTTCCTTGTTTTGGGTCAAGGAGCTGACTCAAGGCTTGACCCAATCAGTTGAGCGACTCGAAAGGCAGAAGCGATCGCTCCTTCATGCAAGCCATCGCCAAGGTAGGCTCCCGCATGGTAGGTATTGTTCTCGCCATTGGTGGCAACTACTTCATCCCGATAGCGGAACGACTCCGTGGTGTAGAGTGGGGTGTGATGTTCCTGAGTGTGAATGATGCGATCGGGTGCAATCAACTCCTCTAGTTGGAACGATAAAAAATTATGCTGTGGCGACGAGATACCGCAAAGCTGATTTAGGCAGGCGTTATAGCCCCAGCGACTGTCTGGCTTTTGGAAGAAATCAAATTCTGAGGGTTGTGTAACGCCATGTCGGGCGTACATGGAAATATCTCTATGAACTAAGGTCGTTGCATAGTGGGCTTTCCAGCCGGAAAACTGTTTAGTTTCAGCGTCGGTCGGGTCAGCTAACAGCGCCATCACCTGGTCAGGGGGCGTAGCAAACACGACTTTATCAAACTCCTGAATTTCACCCGTCGAGCGCACAATTTTCACAGCATCCGAGCTTCTGGAAATACGGTCAATCTCTACATTCAGCAAAATCTCACCCTTAAAGCGTTCCAGGATTTTTTCAATGTAAGCATACACGCCGCCCTTAACCCTGACCCAGTTGACTGCGAGATAGTCGCGTAACATCGGAATCGCCAACTCTGCTGGAAAATCATCAATCAGTTCAAATGGGATTGAATAGCTATACATAACCAACAACTTTAGCCAGGTATCGCGGCTACCGGAGCCTGGCAAATATTCCGACAGCGGACGATTGGACAAATTTTGCAAGTTAGCAAATTTCGTTCTCAGCCATAATCCCGCAGAACGGGCATAGATGGTATCGAGGCGTAACTGTTCGATCAGCCCGTGGACACCTACAAAGTTCTTCTCGATCGTGACTGCCGATAGAAAGTGGCTGCCATCTTTAAGAAACATGGCTGAACCAATATCGACGGGTTCTAGTTCTACCCCTAGTTCTTGCATCAGCGCGATGAAGTTGTAAAAGACAGTCGGGAATTCGAGCACTCCACTTTCCAAAATTTCATCGCAATCGGACTGGTTCGGCTGCACGTTCTTGTTCAATGTCCGAATGTGCCCTCCTAACATGGGCTGCCGCTCAAACACGGTGACATGATGCCCTTCTTTATCAAGCAGGTAGGCTGTAGCCATGCCGCTAGCTCCGCCACCAATAACAGCGATTCTCATAATTGACCTCTAAGTTTATGAAATGGATAATGCGCGTAGGCGTAGTTCGTCGTAGACATCATCTGTTTAGTCGTCTAAAAGCACGTCGCCCGATAATCGTTGATAGAGCAATGCTCCCGTCCAAACTGTGCCAGCAAAGCCTGGATAGCCAGATGAGGCATTACAGAAATAGAACTGCTTGAGTGAGGTTTCATGATTCAGTCGCCCTAGACCCACATTGCGCGGTGTCAGAATGGAGCCGTAAGAATTCCCACTGGGACACCAGCAAAAGCGTTCATTGGTGGTCGGGCTGCCCGTAATATGGAAGACCATGTGCTTTCTAAAGTTCGGCACATAGTGTTTTTCCACAACATCCAGGATGGAATCCAAGATTTCTTGCTTCTTCTGGTTGTAAGCTTTGCGATCGCTCTCCCGCAATTGCTTGAAATAGCCGTAATTGGCAACTGTGAGAAATTCCACAATTTGGCAATCTTCTGGGCAATCTCGACTCGCTTCCGTCAGTAAAGTAGGCGTTGTGATCGCAAAACTAGGATTAGAAAAGTCATGGCGATCGTACATCTGTGCGAAGGATTCATTCAGGTCTTGATGCCCGCTATGGGCGAGGTTCCACTTGCCAAATCCATAGTCTCGCAGGTCGATATCCTTGACGACGCAATACGCCATGTAGTTAGATGCCGAATATTCATAGTTAAGTTTTCGACGCACAGTTTTGGAGAACTTTTCCTCACCGATCATCTTGGCGGCTCTTTGAGGGTCAATATTGCAAATCACCGTATCACCCGTAAATTCGGAGGTTTGATTATTGGTGAGATCCATTGCCTGAACTCCCGTAACCGTTCTGTCTGTGACTCTAAAATTCGTGATTTCATGGTTTAGCAACACCTCTCCCCCATGTGATTCAATCACCTTGACTAAGGAATTAATCACATCCTCAAAATGCTGGGTTGGGTAAAATGCACCTGCTTGATAGCCTCGGAACAATGCCACCCAAGCATAAAACGAGAGTTGATTTGGAGGTAATAAAAAATCAAGCCATTGCAGAGCCAATAGGGTTTGAGCGGCTTGGGGTAGCTGAAACTTGTCAAATACATCTTGAAGTGTGCTGTTGAGATGCTGGAAAGCACATAATGCTTCACTTGGGTGTTTGAGTAATTTAATCGGCTTAATTGGAGGAGCAATTATTTTCAAGCCTACGCCAGTCTTTTCTACTTCGTTAACGAATTGGCGAATGCGATCGCCATGTGCCGGAAATAGAGCCGATAATCGCTGGATCAGTTCTTCTGGCTCTGACGGAATATCAATCGCATACCCTGGCATTCGCATATGGTCAAAGCCGTCCGGGTCATAACGTTCAAAAGTTACTTCCTTATCCAAGCCCAGTTTTTTGAGCACTTGATTGACAGTTTGCCCTTCACCACAGTTCCAGACGTAGTGAAATTGAGCATTGAATGTATACTTTTTAGCCATTGTAAACGTATGCCCAAATCCCCCTGGATGCTCGTGAGCTTCGAGGATTTGCACAGTCTTGCCGGAGTTTGCCATCAAAGCACCAAAGGTCAATGCTGATAAACCACTGCCGATAATCAGGTAATCCGGTTTCATAAGAGAGTCCCTCGAACAATAAACATCTTTACAAGATCGCTGTAGCGCCTGTAGCCTCAGAATTAGACATCCAGTGAAAGGCTTTGAAATTGAAGTTAGAACCAATTACAGCGGGTTAACTAGCCTGATAGATGCCTGATTATTCCTTGACTCGATAATTTCTCATCATGCCAGCGTCTTCGTGCTCTAAGGTATGACAGTGGTATGTATATAAGCCGCTGTATTTCTCAAATTTCATGAGCAGCTTCACTCGCTCACCCGGCATTACCATTACAGTATCCTTCAAGCCCTCGTCTACATAGCCATCCTTGACAGTTTGCCATCCTGCGGCAAGTTCTGGCAGCACTTCCCGACTAATAACTTGAAACTGCACGCCGTGTAGATGGATAGGGTGCGCCATCCCCTTCGCATCCATCATGGCTCCGGGGTTGAGTTTATTGATAATCTCCCACTGTTCGATCGAATTTAGCTTTACGGTTTCTTGCGGTAATGCAGTATTCATTTCAAAGGGCTGCCCATTAATCACCCATTTCATACCTTTGAGAGAAAGCTCAATAGGTCGTGGCTGGGTGGCATTAACGGCATCTTCTGGACGCAATAGTGGTAGGGCTGCTAGTTGAGTGGGGAGTCGCAGAGTTTCTTTTTCTTTGCGCTCAATCTTGACGTTGAATAGCATCATCGCTGAACCAAGTTCCGGGGCATTGTCAGAACTCATCATGCCGCTCATGCTGCTACCTCCTACATTTTCTGCTCCTGAAAAAGCCAGACTATTTAGAGATACTTCTGTACCAACTTTCAACTTACTGAAATCTGCCCAAACATCAATCCGCTCACCTGGCGCTAACATGACATACTTTCGTTCGGTAGGTCGAGGCAGTAAGCTACCATCAGTGCCAATGATGGTCAGTGGATCGCCACTGCTCCACGCAAGCTTGTAGATACGTGAATTAGATCCATTTAAGAGGCGAAGGCGGTAGACTCGTGTCGCCGCAGAAAGTGTGAAGTTGGGCTTACCATTCACGAATATCTTTTGACCCAAAAAGCCCATCATGCTGCTCATGTCATTGCTGGATTGACCTGAGTTATCCTGTTGCATCCCACCCATGTTGCTATTACGGGGGGTACCTATTTTGCTGCCGAGATAGAGGAGTTGATTATTGGCATCTAAGGTACGATCTTGCAGCACAATCGGTATCTCATAAGCCCCGGTGGGTAGATTAAGGGTCGCTTCTTCTTGATCCGTCACTATAAATAGCCCCGCCAAGCCAGCATAGGCTTGCTGCCCTGTAAGCCCGTCTGGATGAGGATGAAACCAGTTCATACCTGCCCGATTAATCACCTCAAACTCGTAGATATAGGTCTGTCCTGGCTGAATCGCAAAGCGAGGATGTCCATCCATCTCCTCTGGTAAAATCAATCCATGCCAATGCACAATGCTGGCTTGCCCTTGAGGAAGGTTATTTTGGAAGTTGACCCGCACGCGCTGACCTTTGCGAACGCGAATAATGGGGCCTAAATAACTATCGGGAATGGTTTGTAAGCTGTTTGGGTCGCCCTTGACCAGTTGTGCTGCGTAAGACCAAACTTGGGTCATTTGTCCCGGCAAGATTGGAACCGTTGTCGGTGCAGCCTTCAGGTTGATTTCAATATCGGGAATAAATTTTGCATTCGGCCCACGGGCTACGGTGTTCCCCTGAGCCATTTCTGTGGTGGAAGATTGAGGCGAACAACTCGATAGCAGGCTGTGAATTCCGCTTCCGATGACAAGTCCGCCTGCAAATCCAGTCCCTCGAAGAAAGTTTCGGCGGGTTAGGGGATGTTGGTAAGTGGTTTTAATGGGCATATCGCTCTCATTTCTGAATACGTCAATAAGCTTGTCTTGTCCCTTCAGAACTTTGTTAAGCCACTTGGTAGCCAGCCGCCGTAATTACATCCTTGATTGCAGCTTCTGAGGCTTGAGTTTCCACTGATACAATCTTGGTTTTTGGATCGCCCTGAACGGTAGCTTTAGCATCGACTGTTCTAATCGCTTTAGTAATGGTGTTTACACAACCACCACAGGTCATATTGGGAACTTTTAATTGGAGTTTCATAATGTCAAATCCTTATTTTTGTGTGGTTCAGTCAAGAAAAACGTTTTGGACAATCAGCAATGCTTTTCTCCACTTTTCAACCAGTTCAGCTTCACTGTGCGGGCAGTAATCTGTACACTTATGCTTGTTGGGTGAGTACGAGTACCACAAAGCTAATAATAATTAGGAAGCCTGCATCCAGTTCAAGGATAGTTTCACTGACAGATTTGAGCCGCATAAAATAGATCAGGGGAAAGGCGATCGCCAAACACCAGATTTTTAGAAATATCATGATTTCTTAAAGCCGATACAAGCCATACTGGTGAAGCGAGCTAATCCTATTGGGAACGAGAAAAACTGAACGCGATTTAACCCGGCTTCACGTATCAGCGCTGAGAGTTTTTCCTGGGTGAAACATCGAGTGCCCCAATGCCACTGAATGAGTGAGCCGAGTAGTCCCGATCGAGTCACCACAAGAACTAATGGTGCGCCCGGACGCAAAACTCTGACCATTTCTTGTAATCCCTGTGCTGGATTCAGTAAATGTTCAAGCATATAGGCACTCATGACACCATCAAAAGAATGGTCTGCAAATGGCAACGTATTCACATCACTTTGACAGATTTGATGACGAATATTTGCCTGACTGAGTTGTTGATCGGCTATTTTGAGCATCTCCGATGAGACATCGACTCCAGTAATCTGTATTGTTGGATTAATAGTTTGAGCAAATGCCAGACTGAAGTCCGCTGTGCCAATACCACAATCACAAATGTTCAGGTTATCTTGCCAGTCAAGCAAAATATCAGCGTTTTTTAGCGATCGCCATAGCTCTCGATAAGCATGACGATAACCCAGAAGACGAACAAGTTGATGCCACCAGATGGCAGCTTTGTTATAGGTTTGAGACAGTTGTGTAGTTGTTGGATAAACTCGTTGAACTGAAACCTGCCACCATCCAACCGTCCATTCCATTGTGAAACCTCATTGATATGGAGTAATAATGCTAGTAGCTGCTGCTAATGTCTGGACACCCTTCTCACCGGGTGACATAATATGCACCAACATGAGGTTGGCTTGATTCGATTTTTCTTCCATTTGCTGTAAGTCTCTGACCTATGTGTGAGCGAGAGTAGGTTCAGTTTTTTCAGTTTTTATCGTGATGGGATGTTGCACACTCAAAACAGAACAGGGTGCATGGTGAAACACATAGTTACTGACGCTCCCCTGAATTAACTCTTTGACACCGGACAGTCCCCGATGCCCGATGACGATCAGATCCGCTTCCCAGTCTTGGGCGATCGCACAGATGGTTTCACCGGGGTTATCCACAAAGTCGCCAGTTTTTTGCATAGATTCTGCACCTACACCCGCTGCGATCGCCCGTTCACTAGAGGCTTGCAGTAACTTCAAGCCCATCTGTTTGTAGGTTTTCCAATGCTGTTCGTAGAACTGTACTTCTGTATTAAAATACTCAGGATTGTAACTTCCGCTGATAAGTCCTTCGATCTGGGGAAACCCTTTCTCCTGCATATGGATAATATGGAGCAGGAGCAAACTGCCTCCGGTCGTTTTTGCCTGAGCGATCGCGATTTCAACAACATGATCGGTCAGATCGGATTGATCGATCGCCACTAGAATTTTGTGAAACATAGAATCTCCTTTCAGAATGATAAGTGGTAACTTCGAGATTTCTTGGAGCTACGACTTACCCTGCTTCGGTTTTCGTAAGAACTGCCTGAAGTTGTGCCTCATCTTCGTGAGATAACGAAGTTCGTAGGACTTTTCCCTCAAATTTGCTCAAGTCGTCCAAAACCTTGTCAGGTGTAGACTTTCTCACCAAAACAAAAATGGCAGAGGTTCCAGGTTCGATCGTGTTGCCTAGTTCTTGAATGAAATTATCATCAATGCCGATATCCGTTAAGGCACCGGAAAGCGCACCCACTGCTGCACCCAAAATTCCCAGTATGGGTTCAAAAAACATCAAGCCGATTAACAGTCCCCAGAAGCCGCCACTTAACGCGCCACCGGTGACGAGTTCTTGAGTTTGTTTAATCTTGACTTTGCCATCTTTCTTTTTGACCACGATCGCTGCATCTTCTAGATCGATCAGATATTCCCGCTCCATTTTTCTGAGATCGAGCAACACTTCATCTGCCTTAAATTCATCAGGAAAGCCAATCACAATTAGATCACTCATATTTTTCTACCTGTTAAAATGAACACTCAGCTTTGAAAAGGAAAAAATTGCACGAAGATAATCACAGTTCCTAGTCCCCAAAAAAAGGTAGGAACACCATTGTTTTCTATCTCACCGGAAGCTTATTGTAGAGGCGAGCAACGAAAGCAGCGTACAGACCAGTACCCACAGACCAAACCACAAGACCTACAATAAAGCTTCCCCAGGTAATGCTTCGGGTAATACCAGATAAATTAGCGTGAAGAACATAGCTAAAGAATCCCATCGTTATCTCAGGTGCCACTGTTAGAAACAGAATGCAAATCAAATAAGCAATTCCTGTAATAATCGCTGTGGCAAGAAATAGCGATCGCACACTTAGCTTCAGCGCTGAATGACTACGTATACGGGTTTCTTCGTTCGGGTGAATACTATGGATCATGGTGAGACTCCTGTGAATGAGCTAGTTTTTTCTGAGTGTTGCGATGACCCCAGGGGACAAATGCAGGTGTCAGTGCGGCATAACGGGCATACTCCTCACCAAATTCTGCTAAGGCATCCCGTTCTTCTTGGTGAGCTAATCGGATATACATCGCGACCAAAATGGGGAACATGAGCAACGTCACGAGAGTAGGCCATTCCAGCAAAAAGCCCAACATGATGACAATGAAGCCGACATACTGCGGATGGCGAATGGTTGAATATGGCCCTGAAACCGCCAATGTATGACTTCGTTGAGCTTTGTAGAGAACTTCCCAAGCATTTCCTAAATAAATCAGTCCACCAAAAATTAGTACATTACTCAGAAGGTGAATCGGATTCCAATGAGGATCGCCTTTCCACCCCAGGAATGTCCACCACAGATGCCCAGCATCATGGGAAAAAATGTTCAATCCTGGATAGCGGGTTTGCAGCCAGCCTGAGAATAAGTAAAGCGTTAAGGGGAACCCATACATTTCTGTGAACAATGCCACAATGAATGCTGAGAACGCCCCGAACGATCGCCAATCTCTTGGGTTACGCGGCTTGGTGAAACTAAAGGCAAAGATAATAAATATCAGGGAATTAATAATCACTAATCCCCACAGTCCGTAAGCAGGAACGTTACTCATATCTCTCATGGTTCGATCTCCTTGAAATAGATTTATTTACAGAGTCCGAATAATTTCCTTCAGCGAGATTGGCTATTGCCACTGTTACCGCCTCCATGTCCCCCATGTGCTCCGTGCATAAATAGGTGCATGAATATACAGATGAACAGTAAAGAGAACGGTAAAAAGCCCGCTAAATGCGCCCAATGTTCTGTAATCAAAAAGTACGCAATAATCCCGATCGAGACATACAGCACAACCTTAATTGGCAAGCTGAGACGAGTTGGCTGACGATCGGGCTGGGACTGATTTGATGAACCATGTTGGTGCATAAAGACCTCCTTGTGAATAGAACAACTCGCGATTCCAGGCTTGTTACCATCCTTGCATCTGTGCGATTTCAGCGCTCTGAGATGTGATGATTGACTGAGCCAAAGTACGGATTTCTGGATGAGAAGCACGCTCAGATGCCATCTTCGCCATCTTCACCGCCATTTGATGATGGGGAATCATTTGTCGCACAAATTCTTTGTCAAAGTCCGGGGCTTTCTTGAGCGCGTCGAGGTCAGTTTTCATGCTCATCATGCCCTCACCCATCATGCCTGAGCCTGTGCCCTGCCCTTGGTTGTGGTGCTCTCCCATCATGCCCATGTCATTCATTGAAGGTGCAGGGACTTCTTTGCCGAACCACTGTTTGTACCAGCTACGCATCTCTTGAATTTCACGAGTTTGGTCTTTTTTAATCGCTTGGGCTAATTTTTTAACTTCTGGGCGTTTGGCGCGACTAAAAGCAAGATCAGCCATTGCGATCGCGTCTTGGTGATGAGGGATCATCATTTCGATAAAATGCTGATCGACTCGGACTGATCTGGGTTGTTGAGGATTTCTTGGTGCAGGTAATGACTGAACTTGTTCGCTGTTGATAAGGACAAATCCAGTAATAGCACCACTACTAAGTAACCCGACTAAGCTGTACACCAAAAACTTCTTATTCATAAACTTACCTTGGCTAAGGGATGATCACGTTCTTATACTTTTTAAACTACGCTTAGATTGTGAGAAACTTATGAGCGATGTAAAGCTAGAGAGAGAACTTTTTGCTTGTCCAGCTTTTGATGTAGGAACGGGCATTTTTTGCCAGCAACTTCGACAAAACCAGTGGATAGATCCACCTTGGATGTGTCGGAGAAGTTTATCGGAGCAATAAAAACAATTTTGCATGGCTCCATTTGATAAAACTCAGCTAAAGCGGGTACTGATTCTGCACTGATGGCTGTTGCGTAGGATAATGGTTGAGCGCGATCGCTCATGCAACAGCCAACGCGGTAAATAAATAGGTTTTATGCTGTTGCTTTAGCCATCTGACGGCAAGATTCAGCACAACGACGGCAGGCTTGAGCGCACTTTTTACACTGATCGTGGTCGTGCTTCTCACACTCAGTCGCACAGCGATCGCACGCTTCTGCACAAACCGCACACATTTGAGCGTGCAGGTCAGAATTACGAGCCATGAACCGAGCGCAGAGAGCACAGGTATCAGCGCAATCGCGGCATAGCTGAATACATTGAGCCATCATCTGCACCATGTCACTGGTTAAGCAAGCGGTTCCGCATTGCTCACACTCACGAAGACAGTCGAGGCAATTCTGAATGCAGGTTTCTAGCAGAGATTGATGAGATTTAGTAGTAGTAGTAGTCATGGTTTTAAGCTCCTAAAGAATCAACACAACGAAGAACGGATTGTTATGCCCTTCACCTTGGTTAGGGGATGACTAAGTTCTTATATCTCTCAAGCTACGCTCAGACTATGAGAAACCTATGAGCGATTCAAGGTTTACGTCTTTAGGAAGATTTTTCCAGCTTTTTGGCGATGAGCAATTCATTTCATCCTGATTTCATTCTTTCCCATCATTATTGGAGGATTCCGCTCACCTGACACCGCAACCAGCCTGTAAAGGAGTTAGACTGATGAAAATTTTGGTGGTAGAAGATGATGAGGCAATTGCCGACCTACTTACTTGCATTCTCTCCAACCAAAATTACGTGGTTGAAGTTGCTAACGATGGTGAGGCAGCTTGGGAACTGATTGTTGTTTATAACTATGATTTACTGCTGATAGATATTACGCTCCCTCGTTTAGACGGAATAAGTCTCTGTCGTAGAGTCAGAGCGCACGACTATAAAATGCCAATTCTGGTGGTAACAGGGCGAGGCAGTGGTCACGATCAAGCGATCGGGCTAGATGCAGGTGCCGATGGGTACATGGTGAAACCGCTCGATCAGGAGTTATTGATTGCTCGAATTCGAGCCTTGCTGCGTCGCACAGGCACGACTTTTCAATCTGTGCTGGAGAAGGGTAATTTGCGGCTCGACCCAACAAGTCGTGAAGTTACTTACGCAGGGCAACTTCTATCCTTGAGTCCCAAGGAGTTTTCGATCCTAGAGTTCTTTTTGCGGAATGGTCGTCAAGTATTTACCTACAGCGTAATTTTGGATCAAATCTGGGCTTATGGAGACACTCCTAGCGAAGATGCCGTGAGAACTCATATTAAAGGGCTACGACAGAAACTTAGAGGGGTCGGCGCTCCCACAGATTTGATTGAAACGGTTTATGGACTGGGTTATCGGCTTAAACCCTTGGAAGCGATCGCTGATTCAACCAAGACGGCTCAACTCACGTCTCATGAAGCGACTCAACCGATTCAACCACAAACCCTCAGCGCCTTATCCAAACGTCCAGAAATTGACCGCGCATCAAACGACTTAACCACAAAAGGGAGCGAGCCGGAAGAGTCTTTGTTTGCGGATGAGCGTCCTTTGTTATTGATCGTCGATCCCGATCGCCAACTGGCCCAACAGTTGATGAATGAAGCGGTGGACTGGGGATTTCGGAGCGCGATCGCCACAACACTTTCCGAAGCCGAAACGAAAATTGAGCAGGATGCGCCTACCGTTGTGCTACTCGATCCCGATATTACTCATCCCACAACAGAGAGTTTAAGGCTGCTGGCAAAGCTCAGTCATCAAACTCCTTCTGTGCCAGTTCTAGTTTTTACCAGTCACGATCAATTAACCGATCGCCTAGAAGTTGCCCAACTCGGCGGACATAGTTTTTTACACAAACCCTTGCCCCCGGCTCAAGTGCTGAAAGCGATCGCACAAGCGGCACAACAAGCAGAGACAGCAAAGCAACGGGTGATGGTCGTCGATGCTGATCCCCAGATTCTTGTAACTCTGAAGGAGTTCCTAGAACCCTGGGGATTGAGCGTAACAACGCTGAACGATCCTCAACGATTTTGGGAAACGTTGAAATCATGCTCACCGGATCTGCTAATTTTAGATGTGAAAATGCCTGCTGTGAGTGGCGTTGAGCTTTGCAAAATTATCCGCAACAATTCGCGCTGGGGGCGCTTGCCGATCATTTTTTTGACGGCGCATACCGATGCTGCGATCGTCAATCAAATGTTTTCAGTGGGTGCAGATGACTTTGTGAGCAAGCCGATCGTAGGGCCAGAATTGGTCAGTCGCATCATCAATCGCCTAGAACGGATCAAACTCCTTCAGAATGCTGCTGAGACAGATTATTTGACCAAACTCTCTAACCGCAATAAGTCAACCCAAGACTTAAACAAATACCTTCAACTTGCAAATCAACAGGAGCAGCCGCTCTGTCTAGCAGTTCTGGACTTAGACAATCTCAAACAGATCAACGATCGTCACGGGTACAATACTGGCGACATGGTGATGCGTCAGTGGGGACAATTGCTCCGGCAAACTTTTAGGCAAAATGCAGTCGTTGCTCGCTGGGAGAGCGATGAATTTGTGGTTGCCTTATCTAGCATGATTAAGGCAGATGGTATTCAAAGACTCACTCAATTATTAGCAACGCTCCACCACAGAAAATTTGTTGCTCCCGAGCAAACTCAATTTCGGATCACATTTAGCGCTGGAATTGCTCAATATCCAGATAATGGAACGGATTTGCCTTCTCTTTATCAAGCCGCATCCGAAGCCTTGCATCAGTCTAAAGTTGCTGGGTGTGCTTGTATTTTTTCGGCGGGAGACTCTAGGGCTATTCTCCAATAAACGAAGTCTTAATTCATTATTAACATTCTCAACCTCAAACTTTTCTTAACTCCTCATAAGTTCCTCAGATTGTTTTCTTACAGTCAAAGTGGGTATGCAAGGACTGTTGCATACAATTACCTCCGATCGCGCGCATTCTGGCATTGGGGAAGGTTTTGTATATCAGAGAGTTTTAGTAGCGATCGATGATTTTGAAATTAGCAGTGGAGAACAGTAATGTTAGATATCGATGAAATGGGACAAAAAGAAATACACGAACTGCTACATAAAGTAGGATATGGACACCTCGGCTGCATAGGCGAAGGGTATCCATATATTGTGCCTATGCACTATTACCTCAAAGACTCAGAAATATATATCTTCACAACGGTGGGAATGAAGACTGAGTATATGGATGCAAATCCAAAAGTTTGCTTACAGATCGAAGAAGTTCACGATCTGGTGCACTGGCGCAGCGTTGTTGTGAATGGTCGCGCTGAACGCCTCACTGAGCAGCAAGACATCGATCGGGTGATGCAATTTGTCAAAACGCAGAATCCAACACTTTCGCCTGCGATCAATCGAACCTGGATCGATGCTTGGGGACGAGCAGAGGTGATTGCAATCTACCGCATTCACGAGAATGAAATGAGCGGACGCACGACTGATGGAGTTAGCAGTCAGTGAAATCGAAAAATTTGGACAAACTTATTTTAGAAGGCTGATTTTAATTCGGCGATCGCCTCTCTAAAATTTCGCCCTAGCTTCCTTCTCTGTAAATCTGCCAACCAGGGCATCACATTAAATTAGGAGGATTAATTTATGAACCACGATCGCCATCAACATGGACAAACCCAACCCAAGCCGGGACACGCTGGGCACCACGAACACAAACAGCAAGTTGAAAGGAATCTGCCTGACCCACACAGCAATCATAGTGCTCACGGTAAACAGCCTAATCACGCTCAACACGCAGGTCACGACAAACACGCTGGACACAGCCCAGAGATTTTCAAACGACGCTTCTTTATTTGCCTCTTGCTAACGCTGCCCGTCCTCTATTTTGCGCCCATGTTTCAGGATTGGTTTAGTTATCAAGCCATCCAGTTTTCAGGTGCGAATTGGGTGATTCCCATTTTCTCAACGATTATTTATTTCTATGGTGGCTGGGTTTTTCTGAAGGGAGCTTACTACGAACTCCGCAGTAAAATTGGCATGATGACTCTGGTTGCTCTAGCAATCACCGTGGCGTTTGTCTACAGTGTGGCAGTGACTCTTGGATTGGCGGGAGATTCTTTCTATTGGGAACTGGCAACCTTAGTCGATATCATGCTGCTCGGTCACTGGATGGAAATGGCTTCTGTGCTGGGAGCCAGCAATGCTCTACAAGAACTTGCCAAGTTAGTGCCTTCTGTCGCTCACAAGAAGCAGGCGAATGGGCAGATAGAAGATGTCCAAGTAAGCGCATTAGTTGAGGGCGATCTAATTCTGATTCGTCCCGGTGAACAAGTCCCAATTGATGGTGAGGTCATCGAGGGTACTTCCAACGTCAACGAAGCTTTTCTCACTGGGGAGTCGCGCCCGGTGGTCAAAAAAGCCAATGATGAGGCGATCGCCGGAGCGGTCAATGGAGAAGGCGCTTTGACAATCAAAGTCACTCGCACCGGAGATCAAACAACCTTGAGCCAAATTATGCGCTTAGTTGAGGAAGCGCAGGCATCTAAAAGTAAATTTCAAACACTAGCCGATCGACTGGCCTATTGGCTAACTTATACAGCGATCGCGATCGCTACGCTAGCGTTCATCATTTGGCTATCTGTTAAACCAGATGGTTTAACATTTGCAATTAATCGCGCCGTTACTGTATTGGTGATTGCTTGTCCTCATGCGTTAGGTTTAGCGATCCCCTTAGTGCTGGTCAACGCAACTGCAATGTCCGCTAAAAACGGCATTCTGGTACGAAATCGAGAAGCGTTTGAACGAGCAAAAGACATTAAAACAATCGCATTTGATAAGACGGGGACATTGACAACCGGACATTTTGGCGTGCAACGAATTTATACAGATAGTATAGATGAGTTAAAAGCTTTGGGCATTTCTGCTTCTCTCGAATCTTTATCAGAACACCCGCTTGGACAATCGATCGTAGAAGAAGCCAGCCATCGCAAAATCGAGCTTTCAAAAGCCAGTGACTTCAAAGCAGTTCCCGGTCAGGGCGTTGAAGGCGTGGTAAACGGTCAGCGCTATCGGGTTGGCAGACCCGAATGGGTTCAAGAGTTGAAATTGCAGTTTCCGCCAGCATTGCAAAAAGGACTACAAGAACGTGAATCTCGTGGTGAAAGTGCGATCGTGCTGATGGACGACAAGCAAGTTCTCGCCCTATTCGGGTTAGCCGATCAAGTGCGCGAATCTGCACGAGAAGCGGTTGTAAAATTACAGGAAATGGACGTGCAGGTGGTCATGATTACAGGCGATGCCGAAGCCGTTGCCAAGGCGGTTGCTGGGGATTTGAAGATCGATCGCTACTATGCTCGTGTCCTACCACAGGATAAAGCTGCATTGATTCGTAAGCTCAAAGCTGAGAAGCCAACCGCCTTTGTGGGCGATGGAATCAATGATGCACCGGCTTTAACCGAGTCGGATTTAGGACTGGCGATCGGCGCTGGAACCAATGTGGCGATCGAGTCGGCTGATTTAATCTTGGTTAAAAGCGATCCGCTTGATGCAACCTACGCGCTTAAACTTGCGAAAGCGACCTACAACAAAATGACTCAGAACTTGCTTTGGGCAACTGGGTACAACGTCGTTGCAATTCCTTTAGCGGCAGGAATTGGGGCTCCCTTCGGCATTCTATTAACGCCAGCATTGGGAGCAATATTGATGAGCGTTTCGACGGTCGTTGTTTCAGTTAATGCAATGTTGTTACGTCGCGTTCGTTTGAATGATTAATTGCATATATTGGAGGAGTAAGGGTTTGTGTCCAAGAAAATCGTCCAAATTCTAGCGGCACCAGAAACCAACCTGTTTCTCTTTGCCTTTTTGCTCAATTTTGTTTACGAAGTTTGGCAGGCTCCCTATTACGAGTTCTACCGAAGTCCCTCTTTAGCCGACAAAATCAAAGATTTGACTCACTGCTCCTTCGGCGATGGGGTCATCATTCTATTTAGTAGTTGGGCGGTGAGTGTGTTAGTTCGTTCGCGGAATTGGGTGCTTTATCCCACCTCGAAGCTGGCGTTCCTGTTTACCAGTATTGGGTTGGTGATTACTCTGGTAATAGAAACCTATCGAGTTAATGTTTCTAAAGTCTATGGGGTTCCGGTGCTGGCAGTACCCATTCTAGGGATGAGTTTACTGGCCGTAATTCAGTGGATCGTTTTACCACCATTCATCCTTTATCTGGCTCGCCGTCATATGTTGGGTTATCTCGAAAAGCGGAGCTAATTAATCGACATGGACAAGGAATTTAATGCCTATCTGTTGGGTGGTGGTATCGGCTCTTTAGCAGCCGCAGCCTTCATAATTCGCGACGGCGGACTCCCTGGCAGAAATATTTTTATCCTAGAAGTAAAGCCCATCTTGGGCGGGAGTTTGGATGGAGCCGGGAACCCTGTAGACGGTTATTCGATGCGGGGGGGACGGATGTTGACGACTGACAATTATGAATGCACTTGGGATCTTTACAAGTCCATCCCCTCCCTAAGTTCGCCCGGTAAAACAGTGTTTGACGAAACTATGGAGTTTAATGAACGGCATAAGTCAAATTCTATGGCGCGTCTCGTTGACAGCCGCCGAGCAAAAGTCCCTGTGAGTTCAATGGGCTTTTCCATGCAAGATCGTCAAGAGTTGCTGAAGCTTAGCCAAGCTGATGAAGACGAATTGGCTGCTAGTCGTATCACTGATTGGCTTTCTCCAGAATTCTTCAAGACTGAATTCTGGTTTATGTGGGCAACTACATTCGCCTTCCAGCCGTGGCACAGTGCCGTTGAATTCAACCGTTACTTGCATCGCTTCATGCTCGAATTCTCTCGGATTGAAACCCTTGCTGGGGTGAAGCGAACCATTTACAATCAGTACGATTCATTGGTTCGTCCACTTCAGAGTTGGCTCGCAGATCAAGGTGTCAATTTCATCGTCGATTGCAAGGTCACAGATCTCGATCGCAACACCGAAGAAGGCAAGTTTGTGGTGACAGGCATTCATTATCAGCAGAAGGGTGAAAGTAAAGCGATCGCGCTTAAAGACGGCGACCTGGTTTTTCTGCAAAACGGATCGATGACTGATGCCTCAAGTTTGGGTTCTATGACAAGTGCGCCCAAGAAGCTGACCAAACAGGACAGCGACAGTTGGAATTTGTGGGAAAAGCTGGCGGCAGAACGCCCAGATTTCGGTAATCCTTCTGCTTTTAACAACAGCATTGCCGAGTCACTGTGGGAGTCTTTTACAGTCACACTAAAAACCCCTGCATTCTTCAACAAAATGCTTGAATTTAGCAGCAATCAACCGGGAACTGGTGGGCTTGTCACGTTTAAAGACTCCAACTGGCTGATGTCCATCGTGCTCGCCTATCAACCCCACTTTATAAATCAACCTGTTGATATACAGGTCTTCTGGGGATACGCTCTTTTCCCCGATCGCGTGGGTGATTTTGTGCCCAAGCCGATGAGCGAGTGTAACGGTGAAGAAATTCTGCGAGAACTCTGCGGTCATCTACGATTCGATCTGGATACTGTGGAATCGGCAAACTGCATTCCTTGCAGGATGCCGTACATCACAAGTATGTTTATGCCTCGTTTAGGCACGGATCGACCGTTGCCGATTCCTCGCAGCTCGAAGAACCTTGCTTTCATCAGCCAGTTTGTCGAAATTCCTGATGATGTTGTCTTCACGGTTGAGTATTCGGTGCGAGTTGCTCAAATGGCAGTTTATGAATTTTTAGGTATTAACCGCCAAATCCCGCCCGTTTCGCCTCATGATAAGTCACTGCGAGTGCAGTTTGAGGCTTTAATCAAAGCGTTTAAATGAGTTTTGTAACTTCCCAGAAAAGTTGATTCATACCGTCAATCAGCAACGCCGTTTTTTCATTATCTTTACCAAAATTTCTGTTCTATTATCTTAAACTCTTTAGTCGAGTAGAGAGTCAAGTAGAGAAGTCAACATCATTCTTCAGGCATATTTACTCGAATTTCTGAATTTAGGCCTTGACTCTCTAGTCTGGTGGAGAGTTTAGTATGGACTTAGTTCTAAGAAATTAATCACTCAATTGAGGATAAAGATGAGTATGCTCACACTTGCTAAAACAGTAATCGGTGGAACTATAGCTGGCTTAACGTTGTTAGCTTTGACAGCTAATCCCTCGTTTGCAGACACTCACAACCCGACTGCTAGCCCAACTACAGCTTCTAGCTCTACCAATGAAGCACCCGTAGCTCAAGAGCGTCTTACTCCAACAATAGCGCAAACCAATCAGGCTCCGCAGCAGCCTACTGAAGGCGGATGTAGCTGTTGCAAGAATATGATGAACAATATGCCTGGTATGAACAATATGCCTGGGATGAGAGGAAATCAAAGCAACCCCTCCAGATAGACAGTTATTGCGATCGCCATGCGATCGCCTTTTGGGAAATATTTAGGATGCTGTGAAAAGAACTAACAGACAAGGCGTTCTTTGGAATCAGAAAAACGGTGTCGCCCTAACAGTTTTACTGCTCTGTTTACTGCTTTGTTGGTGGTTGCAGCATCCTAATATAAATCTATTCACCCCAGAAGGCTTCAAACAAGCAGTCAAGAATCTAAGAATTTTTGTCGCGGTTCAGGTGTTAGCCACCGTCGCGGCAATTTCTTTGTTCCGCTCTGAGGTTCCAAAGCGGGAGTTTAGTCAGTAACCCTGAACCTGAATTTTTCTCACTAACTCAAGCTTGATGCCAGACGTGAGGTAGTGTTGTGCCTGAATCATCAATGCTGATGTTTCTGCATCCAACCCAGCATTAAGCCAGTTCCCATTAGTAAAACACCAGCAAAGCTATAAGGGGCGCTTACCTGCCATGCAAACAGAACGCCCCCTAACATCGATCCCCCAACTTGTCCGAGGCTATTAGCGGCATTTTGAATTCCTAACACCGTTCCCGTGTGTTGACCGCCCCGTTTTGAAATCAAAGCAGCTACATTTGGGGTAATCAATGCCATACCGAATGCCAATATAGCGACAACTCCCAGCACAATGGGAAGCGATCGCGCCATTAGTAGCAGGAAAATGCCGCTTCCCATGAGTGCAAATCCCAGAGCAACTTGGGCGATCTCATTCATATATCGAGACAAAAAGCTCACTGCAATGATTTGAAAGACTGCCATCACTGAGCCACACATCATAAATACAAAGCCTGTTTGGACGGGCCCGTATCCCAATATTTCTTGAGCATATAATGCAAAAACGGCTTCAAACATCGTGAGTCCAAACTGGGCGATCGTGGCTAAACCCAACAGCAGTAATAGTGGTTTACCCAGCCTTTTCCAATCTAGTGCTGGCTGACGAGGGACTACAGTTGCGGATCTCGATGGTAACGATTCTGGCAACCAGCGGAGAGCGACTAGCAGCGTTAAGAACATCAAACCCGCAGCTAGAAAAAAGGGAGGAGCATAATTTTCAATTTTGAGATCGAAAAAACCGAGGGTAAAATGTAAGTCTTCACGAGTTGTCAAACCACCAAAAGCTGGTCCAGCAATTGCTCCAAGACTCACTGCTGTACCGAGCCAAGCCATTCCTTGGGTGCGATCGCGCTCAGTCGTTACATCCGAAACATAAGCGGCAGCAGCAGGCAGCATCGCAGCGGCTAGAACCCCACCGACTGCTCGAGCAACATAAAGCATTGCGAGGGAAGAGGCAAACCCAAATAGTAGTTGAGCGATCGCGGAACCGGCAATTCCGATCAAAATTAAGGGTCGCCTGCCGACTCGATCTGACAATTGCCCCCAAAACGGTGCTGTAATTAACTGAGCGAAGGCGTAAATGCTGGTTAATAAGGTAATGTGAATGGCGATCGTCTCACGCGGAACAACTGCTATATGTAAATGTTGGGCGTAGAAAGGAAGTACAGGCAGGCTTACTCCGAAGCCAATCATGACTACAAATAAGCAAACAAGAAGTAAGAAGAGCTTTTTAATCATAAAATCAGGTGAGGGGTTTTATTTGTATTGGGTTGGTGATTACTCTGGTAATCGAAACCTATCGAGTTAATGGTTTCTAGGCGTTGCTCATTCATGGTATGAATCAACTTTTCGCTTGATGTTACAAAACTCACCCTACTTAGCTTATACCCATTCCGAAATCTTGAATTTATACCTGTATTCAGCAACGCCAGGCTGAATCTCATTAACTACCAATAGTCACACAAACCTGGGATAATTTAAACAAACGGCTCAGATGGTAAGCCAAAGAAGCGAAAACAGCAATGGCAAGCTACAGAGAATGGAACCAAGCATTAGTGTCTTACTTTACCAGTGGCGTACCGCGCGGTACTAAACTTTACGTAAGCGTTGACGACGATGTACTCGAGCGTATTGGTCTAGAATTTGGAAAGGATACGGGCGTCAACAACGGTCGCGATGACTTTTTGATTGCCGTAAGGAAAAGAGTCATCATTGACCAACAAGTTAATTTGAGCAACTTGCGAGGGTGTGATTCTGACGGTTTACCCAAAAGTATTGCCTTTCTCAGTGCCACAGTCCTAGCCGCCTATCAGATGGCTGAGGAAGAAAAAATATCAGAACTAAACTACTTCCGGCGATTGCAGAAAATTTTAGGTCTGTCCGACGCTCGTCGTCCACCGGGCATGGAATCTGGTTCCGCTGCTGAAGAACCGCTATGGAAAGAATGGAATCTTTGGCTAAGGCAACAGGGATTTTTACCTTCAGCAGTTCGGGGTCGCGGTGGTCCAACTACCTATATAAATTATCCAATTTCGCAATCTCTTCTACGCCACGCTGATAAAAACCGACTTCTAGATATATTTAACGAAAAGCAATGGACAGCCCAATGGGATGCCCAAACTTTATTTACTCATGTCCGCCGCGAGACGCCGAGGCTTTGCCAACACTTAAAAGAGTTACTGACGGACAACAGGCAGCGCTATGAAGCCGTTGCCGAAGCAATTCACGAAGTTTACGAACAATGGCAAAATGAGGGGAAACCAGTAACACTAAAACAAGGAGTACGCACCTGGAGCCGCTACCTTTTTGCAGGTTTATATCGCACTGAAGATCCATTCTTGGGCCAGATTGATTACTATCTCTACCCGAAACAGCTAAAAGGGCGACCAGTAGAATCGGTACAAGTTCAGTACAGAGATAACGTTCACCAGCTTCGGGACGAACGCGCTGGATGGTATTTCCCTCTAAAAAATCCAATAAATATGAATGAATTGGATCGCGGTGCAAGATACCAAATTAGTTGTTCTACAGACCTGGATTCCCTAATTTTGCCCGAGCGTAACTTTTGGATATTAATTCCAGATCCCGATAACCCAGATTCAGGAGCCTATGCTTCTTGGGGAACGCCATCCCTCGGTACGCCATTTATCCTACTCTACAAAAAAGAACTGCTCTCAGATATTCAACGGTTGCAAGATGAGCAGCTATTGAAATGGCAGGGTGGAGCACAACCAGTATTTAAAAATTCTACCTGGTTTGAAATTCACACCTGCATGGTTGTTTCCCAAGCTTGGGATGCAGTCTTTATCAAAAGTCAAGAACTTAAAGATGCTTTGCAACCCAGTGTCCGTTTATCTATTAGCTTTTCAGGTGGTTTGCGCGTACCTCAATTGGGTGCATGGCTAGAGGGACATAGCCCTCTAGTAACTATCTTTGGTTTCCATCCCACAGTTGAGTTACAAGTAACTCGATTATCGGATGATTCCCAAATTTGGGAAAAGTTACAGCAAAGTACAAATATTCCCATTGTAGTTAACTTTCCTAGTGTAGGTGACTATCTCGTAAAAGCTACTTGTGGAGGTGAATCTAGCGAGCGCTTTGTCAGAATTGTTGATTGGAGTGGTCTGTCAATAGTAGAACCATCAAGTTGTGAAGTGATGCCGATCGGTTCAAGTCATAATATTTGTGGCAGCGTCCTTCAGTCATTGGCTCAATAAAGTTAAATAAATTCAAAAGTAAAATGACCAAAATTCAACGTTGGTACAGAGGATTTTCATACAAAGGGAACCCAAAACAACTTATCCAGGAAGTTTCCAAACACATACAACACCAAAATATCAGTCAATATGTGCCACTTCTGCGACTGGAAAAAGGAGCTACTTCTAGAAAAAGCTTTTATTTTTTTCTAGCAATTGAAAGTAGTACCCTAGGAGAAATACCTCAAGAAATTGTAAACTCTAATTTGCTCAAATTTCCCTGTTTTAAAACTTCGGCAGTTCCCGGCAATAAGAGCTTCACCTATGAACAAATAAAATCTATGGTTGGGGCAGCCCATGAAGTTTACGATTACACGAACCCTATTCCTTATCAGCCTGTAGAGAAAGTTACCTATGATAACCCATTTGAGGCGAGCGCCTCATCGCCTATCAATCAATCGTCACCAGATATTGAGGCACTTTCCCAGCGTTACGAACACCTTCTCTACTGGCTATCTACCCTTGGTAGCGGAACGTGGGAATCCTTCAAAAAAGCCTGCGATACTCTGAGACTTGAGGAACCAAAACGCATTTTACGGAGGCTTAGGTTGCTTGGGCATATTGAGTCTTCTTCAGACGGTACACGATGGTCTATGGCTCCTACAGCCCTCGTTAAGATTAAATCAGACTCTCCAGAATTTCTTCTTTGCGGTCAACGCAGCATCAAGTTGCTGAAGGAGTTGGAAAAATATACAGATATAATTTCCAGTCATCAATCAAGAAGAGACGCACCGCCTTGCATTCGTCTCAATTTGAGTGACTTTAATATAATTACAAGCCAGTTTTCTATCCTTTACGCTGGGGAAGTATCGAGCCGACTTGCTGAAATTATACCAAATCTTGACATTTGGAAGCAGAATCTCAGAAGCTTGCAGGGAATTGTGCCGAGTATATACGAGTGGAAGCGCTTTGATGGTAATGATTTTATTAGCTGTATCTCTCCCAATCAAACAGGTATGTACCAGATGTGGAGGATAGAGGAGAGCGATCGTCCTGGCTATACACTCTTTTATGACCAAGAAAGCGCTAGTTGGCGACAGGGCGACTGGTATGGTCTACGATTTTTAGCATTGCAGCACAGTGGCTTTGAATGTATTGCACGTTACGATCGCGCTAGCTGGCGTTTAGCAATACCTGTCTCCCAGCGTTGGCCTGAAATTTACGAACGTGCGCTAGTGCTAGCATCTGGACAACTCCCAACTTATCAAAAATCCTGGTTGCTCTACGAGAACGTGCCGATGGAAGTAATTTCTCTGCTAACTGATAAACTTAATGTAAAGTGCGAAGAGGTACCTGCCAGTGCATGACTTAGTTGGCGCATATCAAAGACTTGATCGCATTTATCAGCTATATATCAAAAGTGCCTTTCCCCTGCGTTACCGCGCTTTGGCTGATGAACGCGATCGCCTCCTCCAGCAACCAGGTATCTTGAGTCAGCCTCCCTTAGTTGAGCCTGTCCCGATTTATCCATCATCGGGGATGAATTTGTCAGCCGCAGCCAATCAACTGCCCTCCGAATACCACAATTTGGCACAACTTGGGCAAATGATTTTCGATCCGGGAGTCCAGCTTTACCAACACCAATGGGAAAGCCTGCGGGAAGTGTTGGTTAACCAGCGAGATTTAGTCGTGACTACTGGTACGGGTTCCGGTAAAACCGAATGTTTCCTCTTACCGCTTTTGGCACAGTTAGCAAGGGAATCCCAAACTTGGGGGGCTAATCGCCAACCGCCATCAAATCATCGTTGGTGGGATAACAATGTAAATTCTAATGGCGACCGTATCTCTCAATGGGCGCATACACCCCGACCAAAAGCCCTCCGTGCCTTGATTCTCTATCCTCTTAACGCGCTAGTTGAAGACCAGTTGCGACGGCTGAGAAAAGCGCTAGAAGCGCCATCAGTACACCAGTGGTTAAATCAAAACAGAGGGGGAAATAGAATTACCTTTGGACGCTACACCGGACAAACACCAGTTTCAGGCATACAGAAAGACGATAGTATCAGACGACTGAAAAATGAATTAAGGGAACTAGAACAGCAGCGCCGACAGAGAGATACGGATATCCAAAACAATCCGTCTTGGCTTCAGGATATGCCCGATTTGCCTTACTACAAACCGCTACTTGATGGCGGTGAAATGTGGTCTCGGTGGGATATGCAAGATAGTCCGCCGGATATTCTAATTACTAATTACTCGATGCTCAACATTATGATGATGCGGAGTATTGAGAACAATATTTTTGATGCTACTTGTGACTGGCTTGCTGACAATCCCGACAACCAATTTTTCCTAATTATTGATGAACTTCATGCTTATCGCGGTACGCCGGGGACAGAGGTTGCTTATATTCTGCGATTGTTGTATTCGCGTTTGGGATTGACACCAGACTCGCCACAACTACGGATTTTGACGACTACAGCTAGCCTTGAGCCAAATCAACAGGGCAGAGACTTTTTGCGTGAGTTTTTTGGCCGCGATAATTTTGACTTCATCACAGGACAACAAACCCCACCAACACCAGGGGCAAGATTCAATCTTTCGGCCTATCAAAATGCTTTTGCCCAGTTTGCTCAGTCAGTACAAGCTGACCCATTGCAGGAAATGCAACCGCCAAATTCAGCATCTAATCAAGTGCGGAATGCTATGTCTAATTTGGCTATGCAGCTTGGACAACCGGCAGGATCTGGACTAAGTGCGGAACAACATCTTGGAGAAGCACTGGCTACTTTAGGCGCAGCAGATGTACTGAGAGATGCTTGTCGCGAAGTCGATCGTCTGCTTAATCCAAGTAATCCTAACCCTACAGTGAGGGCTACGAAAGTTATAGATGCAGAACACTTAAATGATCCAACAGATTTAGACCGTCAAATTTTCTCTGGTGCTGCGAGTAATGGGTTGGTATCTGATGCGATGCGGGGGCTACTTCTAGGACTGGGAATGTCTCAACGAGTGAGTACGGGGCGATCGCCTCAACCTGTACGCGGTCATCTATTCTTCCGCAACCTGCAAAACTTATGGGCTTGCTGTAATCCTAACTGTACCCATTCACCAGTCGATCGAAATATAAGGCAGAACACTCCGAATCCTCCGACTGTTGGTGCAATTCATGCCACTCATCGCCTTAGCTGCTCCTGTGGTTCTCGTGTTTTGGACTTAATTATTTGTGAAGTGTGTGGAGAGGTTTTTCTTGGAGGCTACAACAAAACTACTCAACGAATAGGAAACACAAATGTAGAAATTCTTACACCCGATCAACCCGATTTAGAGGGAATCCCTGACCGTATTACTCTCAATCAACGCTACGGAAATTATAGAGTTTTTTGGCCTTTGCCTGGAGAGACACCTGTTTGGGATACGCAGCCACAAGACCCAGAATGGACGCTTGATAAAATAAAACGCCGATGGGTTCGTGCCAAGTTAAATCGGACTACAGGCGCACTTACGCAGAATAGCACTCAACCACAAGTAGATGAAGAAATACCAGGGTGGCTCTATCAAGTGACAGGCAATCATCCAGAAGAACGAGCATTGCCAAGTAAATGTCCTCGCTGTGATGCTGACTACGGAAGACGAGACAAATTTCCTACTCCCCTGCGTTTCCACCGCACCGGATTTCAGAAAGCTTGCCAAGTGCTTGCCAGTGGACTTCTGAGAGAAATGCCAGCACCAATAAGCCCCACCAGTCGATCGTCTCGCAAGCTGGTCATATTTTCCGACAGCCGTCAAGATGCCGCCAAGCTAGCTGCAGGGATGGAGCGCGATCATTATCGCGACATGGCGCGGATGTTGCTGATTCAGTCTTTTCAAGATTATTGGAATGACTTTGTAGGCTTCCTCCGCATTACTTCTGCAAATAACCAGACAGCACTTACTAGGTTGCAGGCATTGAACCCAGATCTTTACACTGCTGTTGTTGCGAATCCGCAGCCTGATGATATGGTTCGGCGCAACCGATTTCGCAATACTAATCAGGCTTTGGTAAATGAAGCAAGAGACTGGATTGATGATTTGCCCTCAAGTAATCAGCAGGCTCGTGACGAATGGCTAGGATTACTAGAGCGCTACCCAGGGGGAATTCCTCTTCTGAATTTGCGGGATAAGATTCGAGATGGCCTTCTCAATTATGGCATTTGTCCGGGCAGACCCAGCTTTCGGACTATGACCTATACAGTCGGACAGGGAAGGGGAGTAGAAAGGTTTCCTTGGTTTGATTGCTACAACTGGAATGCTAATCCAATCGCACGAGTTATTCCCGGCACCCAGGAACAGAGAGCTCATGCTGACCTGTTGGAAGCTCTCTTAACTGAAGAGTTGATGTATGCTCTTTTCCCCCACATTGCTCGGACTATTGAAGGACTGGCACAGGGTTGGGTTAGCTATCAATATCAAGGAAACCGAACTCCGTTGATTGAAGCAACTGAAGCAGTGATTCGACAATTAGGAATTCGGAAATTACATCGCTATTTTCCCCATGTCCGTCTCGACAATAATTCAGATTTGCCTAAGTTTGCTCAACGGTACATTAGTAGAACGGGCCTTGAACTAAGCGACGTGCAGCATCAGTTACAACAAGTCATTCCAATCCAACCTTCAAATCAATCTCAAAGTCAACGATTTATACTCGATCCCGATCGCCTCTATCTCGTTTTACCACCCCCGGCAAATTCTGATGGTTCGCGTCCGGGATTCCGTTGTCCGCAATGCAATGCTTTCTTTATTCAACCTGCTGCTGGAGTTTGCCCCGAATGTAACAGCGATCGCCGTTTTGACAATCCGAATACTTCCACAATTCATCTGACACCAGGACAGACAACAAGCGACTTTGATTACTATACCTATCTTTCAGAGCAATCAGGTCAGCCGTTCCGCATGAATGCAGAGGAATTAACGGGTCAAACTGACAAAAAAGAGCGAACTAGGCGCCAGGAGTTATTTCAAGACATCCCTATCAATCAAGAAATTCTGCGGGTTCAGGGTATCGACTTATTGAGCGTCACAACGACAATGGAAGCGGGGGTAGATATTGGTGCATTGCTAGCAGTAATGATGGCAAATATGCCGCCCCGCCGATTTAATTATCAGCAACGAGTTGGTCGTGCTGGCAGACGTTCTGCGGGAGTTTCATTAGCTGTTACCTTCTGTCGAGGCCGAAGTCACGATGACTTTTACTTCCAGCGTCCTGAAAGCATCACAGGCGATCCGCCGCCACCGCCCTACGTTGAGATGAAGAGTCAAGAAATTTTCCAGCGCGTCCTCATCAAAGAAGTGTTAAGGCAAGCTTTCACAGACACAGGAATCACTGCGTCTTTAGGTGGGACTGACAACGTACACGGTGAGTTTGGTGATGTTGCTAATTGGGCTAATTATGAAGTAGCGATCGCCAATTGGTTAAACAATCCAGCCAATGAACCGAAGATTTTGTCAGTTTTGGATATTTTGCGGGTGCAAACAACATTATCGAATGCTAGTAATTCTCAAATGTTGAATTATCTCCGCCAAAACCTGATAAATGCCATTCAAAATGTTGTAAATGACCCTACATACACTCAGAATGCGCTGAGCGAACGTTTGGCAAATGCGGGGTTATTACCGATGTTTGGTTTTCCAACGCGGGTGCGTTTGCTTTACACGCGCTGGCCCTCACCGGGCGCTCAATGGCCACCAGAGACGGGAATAGTCGATCGCAACCTTGATGTGGCTATCAGCCAATTTGCACCAGGATCTGAGACTGTCAAAGATAAGGCGGTTCACACTGCTTGTGGTGTGGTTGAATTGTATCCTCAAGGCAACACAATTGCGACCGCACCAGGCTTAGTCCCAGCACTCACTCAGGGCAACGAATCTCTCGGACTTTGTAGTAACTGTCAAGCGGTAATCTACCCGTACATAACCTTAAATGAACCACTCCCTGGCGGTCAGCGATCGCCAACAACTCAATGTCCAGTTTGTGGTGTAAATGATGCGATGCGTTACATTGATGCCAGGGAACCCAAGGCATTTTTTACAGACTTGCAACCAGAGGACTTTGATGGGCAATTTGAGTGGCAACCGCGATCGACACGACCTTCTTTGAGTATCCCTCCGAATGATGGCACGCCTGCAAATAATGGCACGCCTGCATCTGTCCTTAATGCTTCTGTATCTGCATTCAATGACAATATCATTTCGGTTAATGATAATGGTGGCACTGGAGGGTTTGACTTCTACGAAAGAGTTAGGATTGATAATCGACATAAATCAGGAGCTTATGCTGTATCTAAGCAAAACAGTTCGGTTAGTACATCTGGAGCGGTTTATCGGGTAGCTCTACTATCTCGACGTAAAACAGATATCCTATTAGTAAATATTCAGGAATGGCCTAATGGCATATTTGCCAATCCAACTACAGTTGAAGGTCGTGCTGCTTGGTATTCTTTCGCGTTTTGGCTGCGGGTAGCGGCTGCTTCTCTTCTCGATGTGGATGCACTGGAGTTGCAGGCGGGTTTTCGTTCATTAGAGCAGAATGGAGCGATTATAGGTCAAGCTTTTCTTTGCGATCAATTGGAAAATGGAGCTGGATATTGCCAATTTCTCGCCCAACCGAATGAGTTTCAACGACTGATGGATCGGGCAGATCCAACAATTTCAAACAGCATTGCCTGGAAATGGACGACTCCTCACGAGCACGGAAGTGATTGTGATACTTCCTGCAATTTGTGTTTGCGGGACTATCAAAATCTGGCTTATCACGGGTTATTGGATTGGCGACTGGCTTTAGATATGGCACGATTGGTGTCTAATCCTGCGTCGGCGATCGATCTCAACTCTTCTTGGGGCAATATTCAGAATCCTTGGCTCAACTTAGTGCAAGTTCCAATTCCAGCCGCACTTCAACGCTTGGGTTATGGTGCACCAGTGCAGTTTGAGACTCTCACTGGCTACGTGCACCAGAATGCTCGACGGCGGACAATCAAAATGATTCGACATCCTTTATGGAATGATGACCATCCAGAGTGGATTGCAGCGGTGGCGAGCGCGCGATCGCAGTATCCTGGTTATCAGGTCGAGCCTGCCAACCCATTTATGGTTCTCCGGCGACCGGGAGATTGTGCGTAGATTTTTGTCTAGCAAATCATTTTTGCTTATAGCGAGTGGCGCTTGGTGTTTGACTGTTTCTAAAAAGCGGTTCCCAATTTGTACTGGGTTTATGAAAAAAAGGTAATGTATTATTGGGACAACTATAATGATGGCAGGTTAAGGCTCCCGACTCACGATAGCCTACGGATGATGTTCCAGAAGCACGCAGGCAATATTTTTCTATGAAATCATCATATTCTGATTTAGAAATTTGGTGGCTGTCGAGAATATCCGTAATTTCTTGGCTTTTATAGTCGAGCATCGATTCATAATAGATAGTCTCACTGTTCTCAGAAGCAAATTCTATACTAGCTAAGTTGAATGATGTAGCCTGAACTACATACATAAAGATAAACAATGACTGTTGATATGCAGGATATTGTTTGAGTAGCTTATTGATTTCTCTAATACATTTGGCGAGTTGATTACCAGAACCGTTAGTATAGTCCATAAACACAAAAACTGATGTTTCATAGTTTTCTGTACCTGCTTGAAAATACTTGCTCAGAGGTCTAATTTTTTTGCCATCAGGAACGCTAGTTGCCGTCAAAGCCGACCTTTCATAAATTCCCCAAAGGCCGTATTGACTTTCCACTGATGTATTCGGCGGTGAAGGTAATTCAGCATATCTAATAATTTTATTTCTCAACCATTTTTTAAATTCAGCTTCATTACCTTTCAAAGCAACTTTAGGATCGTCACGAAAAGCTTTGCAAAGATTCTCTTTTGTCAGAAGTAAGTCAAGTAACTTTTTCTGTAAATTTTGACTAGCTGATTCAATATGAGTTTTGGAGAAAAACTGAAACTTACTCAGGAGTAAATATGCTATGTTTTGGTCTAGAGTTGTTTCAAACTGATTAATCCAATCCCGAATTTTTTTCTTTGACAAAGAACCATCCCAACTATCAAACCTCTCATAGCAAGCCTCAATATCTATATCGTCAAATAATAAAGAATTTTCTACCTGGCGTTCTTCTGGTAAAATAGAAGATATAGGTCTTCTATAGGGGTTCATTATATCTGACAGTTTTCTTCGCAATAATTGAATTTCCTTCGTTATATTATCTCCCTTTAAGTTGAGGTACTGATTAAAATCTTTTTGGGTCATATATTCGACGCTTTTTCTTATTAAATTCTTTCACGGGAACGGAAGATATCTTGGAAAATTAAGCTAGTGAGGGTGTACCTATATGGTCTTTGCCCAAACACTTCTAAATACTCAGATCCTAACTTATTTTTAAGTTCTACACGTGCTCTATTCAACCTATAATCAGCTTTTTCATCGGACAGTCCATAAAAATATGAAATTGAACAAGCATCCTTCAATTTCAAAAGCTCTGGAATAGACTGCCTTCTCCCACCGCTAAAAAAGAGAATATTCAAAAAAGCCTCCGATTCTTCCGAAAACTTGAAACTGTCCCGTAACTCTGAGAAATATGATAAGGCGTAAACTCGATAAGTATTACTGAAAATTCTTCTAGCAGTTTCAATACTAACCAAAGTGTGGTGGGGTTCTGCTTCTGCCCAAAGCAATTGGCCAATAGTTTCTACATATCTTGGAACCCCTCCAGAGACTACTGTAATAAAATCAATTACTTCTTCTTCAAAAGGATAAATTTTATCAGTTGTTCTCAAAGTAACTGAACTGTTTTTTGTTTCTATATATTCTTTCACTTCGGAGAAAGGTAGAGGAGTTATAATTTTAAAGTTAAACCTAGCCTCTTGTAACTGTTTAGCTTCTGAAATAATTTGACTGTAGTATTCTTGAGTGACACTTATACACAATCCCCAACCCGGTCTGGTTGAAAATTTTTCGGACAACCCATGCAAAAAAGTCATAAAATATGAAAGTTTTAGTTCTAGGTTGGAAAAGAGGAGCTCTACTTCATCAAAAGCAATTAATATATTCTGTTTCTGCGTTCGATTCAGCATTTCCAAAAAAACTTCAAATAAATCGATAAACTCTATCTTCTCGAATAATACTTCATCTTGTTTAGTCAAACATCCTTCTCTAATCAAAACGTTATACATCTTGGTAAAAATAGCTCCCAGAAGACTCTCAAAGTGCTTATCTGGCTGGCTGGACGCTGCAATAGGCGTAACTATCTCAGAGAATTTAATGGGTATGCAAATGCCTTGTCTATCATGAAATTCTTTGGCTATAAGATTTAATAAAGTTGTCTTGCCATATCCATAATCTCCAACAAAAAATAGTTTTATTGGTCTCTTTATATTGAGTGATTGTCTAACCTCTTCCAGGAGATTGTCAATAAACTTTGTATGAACAATTGTAAATTCATAGTTCTGCTCTAATACTGACATAGCAGAGCCAGAAGCCACGTAGGGATTTAGAGCAGGCGGTACAAGGTTTCCCTTAACATCTTGATAGGACATACTTAGACAGCAATAGCAGGTTCTAGAAGTTTGATAAATCCGTAATTGACTCCTCGAATGTCAATACACTCAATTCCCATATTACGGGCAAGCTGAGACTTGGTTGTCCTTAATTCGATGCGGTGAGTCAGTTGCAACTGAATCAGATGTTTTTTAAAGTGTTCTTCCGTATAATCTGATCCTTGCGTCATAATTCTATCACGAATCTGAGCAACTGGAACTAGACCCAGACTTTTCTGGGCAATATCGCGATAATTTTTTAAAATAAAGTCTAAAAGGTTTAAGTAATTGTCAATTTGTATCTTGTGTCTATAAAACAGATCGAGATAACCCACCCCTGGATTACCAACATAGCTATAGCCACAATGTTGTATTAATAACTCTTGAAGTTTAGCAAGTTCAGGGTTTTCTGATAATTGATACTTTTCACACAGTAAAAATCTATCGTTACTGTAAGTTTTAACCATTGGGGAATATTGAGAACAAATTTGAGTTAAATTTTCATTAAAAACTTCAAGAGAAGAAGACTTTTTAGCCAGAGTCTCTAAGGGCTTGATAACTTCTATTTTAGACTGAACCGAAATTGATGCTCTGGTTTTTTCAGGCGTAGTTTCTGAATATAACTGACCATCTAATTTATAAATATCGAGAACATAAAAACCAGCTAAATAGTTTTTTATAGTTGTAGCAGACATGGGGGTTCCTACTGGCTTTCCTTTATGTGCCTTATGAGTAACTAGCTTACCTTCCAACCAAGACAATGCAGCCTTTAATATCTGACCGTTATTAGCTACAAGCCCTTCCGCCAGTACCCTCATGTCCTGTTCATAATACTCTTTTGGTAAGTAAAAAACTGGAATTATCTTGGACATAGTACCTTTAAGCGTATAAGTAAAAGGTTGAGTCTATTGCAGTAAACACTAAGGTCACAATATTTTACTGCTCTCTGCTATACGGGTTAAGACCTCCTGAAGGCAGCTTACCTTCTCAAGGTTATCACCAAATCTGGCGAATAGGCAATTGGTTAAAGCGTTATGGTCTCGCCTTGAGAGGAGAACTCATAGACCTCAGATCCTCGGTAAGCTTTGCTAACGCAACCTGGAGCGAACAGAAGTGGTAGAAACACCATCTGCCGGAAGAGGCTGATCGCGAGCAGTCTGTTAACAAATGAGCTGGAGTCCTCACTCTTTAAAGATTAATCCCGACGGCGAAGCATAATCTCTAGATGTCCCTTTTTGTACAAAGTCTTTAAGAGTTCCCATACCTCCTGATTATGTGGCAAATTTTGACGAAGTTGGCTAATGGCGATCGCACTGTTGTCAGAGCTAATGGCATTTAAAAGCTGTCTTTCTTCCTCCAGAAGGCTTTCATCTCTTTTAAAATGAATTTCTTTCAATTTATTCTGAAGAACCTGACCGCGTTCAAAAATAGATTTGAGTTCGTTTATCTGTTCTTCAAGGTTGGCTAAGCTGTCGATCGCAGATGGCAACTGTTCTCTTTGTAATGATAGCTGTGTTTTTAAATCAGTGAGTTGACTCAAAAACTCTGTCATATCGTGGTCGCGTTCTTGGGAAATAAAGGAAAAATCACGCTCCAATTGCTCCCATTCTGAAACCAAACCTTCGCAGAATTTTTGCAAATTTTCCCACACAACTCCTTTCATAATGTGGTAAGATCCATCCCGGTCTTCATCATCAAATTTGCATCGATTTTTCAAAGGAGATTCATTAATTGAAATTAGATCCAGTAAGACTTCGTAACGACTAAGCATTTGCTCGAAAGCCTCTCGACGCGAGCGCTGTTCACCATTAATTTCCTCTTCAAGTTCAACCAAAGGTTGTTGCAGTAAATCGTACTGTCTAAAACTCTCAAGCTGATTGTTGCTAAAATGCTTAACAACCCGGTCAACAAAGTCATCATCGTAACGCATCAAGCGAACTGGGTCTTTATTCAAATTCTCTCGTAACATCTGTGCTCGATTTAGAATAATCCGCCACTTCTCTAAACCATCTACCAACTCCTCAAGCCTTAATTTAGTGGGTTCGCAAGTTAGCCAAAACTGCTGACAATGCTTTAGCTGATGATGCAATGCAAGTATATCAGTTTCATTTACTTTAAGCGAACTAGCTAGGCTTTGGCAATCTTTATCTAGCTGATTTACTTGCCTTTCCAAAATTATCCGGTAGTCATTGAGACAAGATTCTAGGCCGCTATCACTCTCAATCATTTGACTAATTTTAGAAGCATTCAAGTCTAAGGTAAATTTTTCTAGCCTGAGTTTAATTCCACGCAGTTCTTTTTGCAGGGTTGAGCGCCTCTCAATGCAAAAATTTTCTAGAAGCTCCCGTTCGGCTTGGATATTTCTATGAACTTGGTCGAGAGCTACCTCTGACTCATGGTTAGCATCAAGAATTTTTTCCTCCTCATTTATCTTTTCATTGATTTCACGTAAAATCGTCTCATCAAAACTTTCAAGTAACGAAGAAACCCGAACGCGGAGTTCTTTTAATTGACCATTTAACTCCTCTGGCTCTAATTCCAAACTGGCTTCGCGGATAATATCCGTTGAACGCGCCCACTCTATGTAGCGTCGCCGCTGCAACCATTCAAGAGCTTCTTGGAACTCGTCTTCAAGATAGCCAAGCAGTTTAACTGCTTTCCATAACTTTGAATACTCTAATGCTTTAACATCTTGCTGTCCCCACGCCGTCTCAACTGTTTGTGTTCTGCCTTGTGATTGCAGTTTCTCTTTAATAAACGATTCCAAAGGATGTTCTGTAAATTTAATTTGGGAATTTCCTTCTTTCCGCTTGGCAATTTTTTCCCCACTCATCAAGCCATGTTGTTTGAAAACCGCTAAAACACTGGGTAGGCTAGAACTCCCCATTTCAAACAATTTTTCAAATTCTTCTTTGGAAACTTGATATAACTGACGACCTTTGCGAACAGATAAAGGTATTTTTTCCAAGAGGAACTTATATTTACGTAACGTCGGGTTCAGACTATTATAGAAAGACTTATAATCGGTAAATAAGGCTTTACATTTTTGATAGAACACTGATTCGATAAGTTTACTGTCTGAGCCATTTACCCCCTTGAGGCCCCCAATTTCCCAAGTTTGAGGCGAAATCGCCGGAAACAGCAATCGCATGGCATACTGGTGACACTCTTGGCGATGGTGTTCTAATCTAGAGCGATCGGCTTTACTGACTTCAGGATTTTTTGAGAGCCAGTCTTGAATATAATGAGACAAACTCAGCAGCGTACAAACAGAACATTGTTCGGAAGCCATGACTTTGCGGAGTAAGCCGAATGATGTGGGATATTCGCCTTCAAAACTTCGACCTAACTGAAGATGGAAGTCTACTTGATTAGTTCCGGTGATCGCAGTTAAAACTTGTGGAACGACGGTTGCTTTTCGCTCATAGTTAAAGTAAAACCGCCAATCTAAGTGAGTTTCTTCTGGGGATTGAAACCTCATTAAACCAGATTCTTTACTCCCGACACTGATAACAAGAGAACGCTTAGGAAAATCCGCATTATATTTTTCTGGAGCCCCTTCTAATAAATTAAAAACTCCGAATCTATCCTGCTTCCACTCCCCTTTATAACGCCAAGACCAATTGGCTTTCTGACCAGTTCTAGAAAGTGGGAAGAGTAAAGAAATAATTTCCGACTTGAAAATCGTTGTAGCCATCTCTTCTTTTTGAGTATCGTTCCACTCTCCAAACCATTGCTGACGAAATCGATTTAGAATTTTATCTACAACTGTGGGAATGCTTGTCTGAAGAAGGGCGACTAAAGCAAAAGTGCGCTCAGTCGGCTGTATAATGTGCAGCCCGTAAAAATTGTCATCTTCTGCTAGTTTTTTCAACTCCTTTAAGAGTTGAAATTGTTTAGCTACACTTTCAGAAAGGCCTGAGGGGAAACCAGCGAGTAGCTTGATTACCTCTCGTCCTTTGGGGTGTTTTGGAAAGGAGATCAACGGCTCCAAGGTTTTGATAGTATTGCTAATTTTGTGTTGTTCCGTGCCATATAACTGTACTTGTCCTTCTAGATAATCCTGAATCAAATCTAAAGGAGTATAGGGACGCTGATTATTTGGAGCAAAATGGATGATGCGTTTAAATACTTCAATGACGGTGCGAGGGCCATTGCTGAAGTTTTGTCGATCGCATAATTGCCCTAAACTTTCAATTGTTGCTGGATGTGCCAAGTGATTTTGCTGCGCCTTGTCTTCCAGAAAATTAGTACACAAATAATTCCACAGTTTTGCTGGGAACTCAGAGCTGTACGCACCAGCTAATCTAAGAGATACTTTCTGTTCCTTCATACGGTGAATAATATCACCAGCTTGTTCTTCAATAGCTGATTCAGTCGGAGTAGTCGGCATACTTAGAATTAATGCAACAGGCGTAGAACCCAAAGCTCGCATTCCTTTAACTAAATCGCTCAAAATCTGGATGCGAACGCTAGCACCTTCTTCTGTTCGCAAAAATTCTTGGCTTTCATCCGCAAATATTGCTAAACCTGCAAAACCTGCTTGTCGGAGGAGAAAAACTGTCTCCTGCCAAAAATTCAAAACATTATCAGTATTTGTGGTGTCAGTATTTAATTGTTGAATAATTTTTAAAGCTTTCTCTTCAGATAACTTGTACTTAAGCGCTATGTCTGCTGCTATATTTTGCTGAGACTTCAAGCCATATTTGCGATACAGTACCTCAATCTGAGGAAGAAATTCTGGTTTGAGGCGCGTTTTTATCCAGCCATAAGTGGCAACCATCAAATCTCCCAGCTCTTTAAACTTGAAAGGTGGCACCGCCATTATCTTATGATCCTGACACTGCTGCCATAAATAAATTAGTGTTGCTGTCTTACCATACCCATAGTCGGCACTAAGGTAGCCAGTAACAGGTTTACCCTTACCAATTTCCTCAATCAAATGGTCTTTTAGAGTTTTTACGGGTTCAATTGGGTTATAGGTGGTGGCATATAGATTATAAACTCTGGCTACTTCTTGAGGCTCATTTTCTATCTGGGAGGGATTGACTGTATCGACAATTGCTTGGATAGAGTCTAGTTGTTCTAATAATCTGTTCATGGATTGTAAATATAAAGTGTGTCTCGGAGAATGCTAATACTTAGCTAAAGCAATTGAGTCCACTCAGGGGATTGAGTTAGCATTACCCATTGTCCGTATCCCCCTTCATAGCCACAGTCAAAGAAGCCACCTCGATCATAATCATAGGTGCATTTAGCATTATCTATGCTACCATCTAATCCGCTCGGATCTAGCAACAACATTTGACAAATAGCCTCTTGAACTTCTTCTCGCAAGAAAATCTTGACTCCATAGGTTCGTTGTTGCTGTTTGTAGATTGTGTCTACTGCCTGAAGTAAAATAGGAGCGGCACTGAAGTAGCGACGGCTGAAGTGTTCGTATTTGCCTTCTGGTTCTATAACACTGGGTGATAACGATCGCAGCCAATTGAGGGCACCAGCCACACTCGTATCACTAAATGCTATTTCACTGGTAGGTAGTTCAAACTTCACAGCAGCCTTTTCAATTACTTCTCCAACTAGGGACTTTTTTTCGGGCGGTGATAAAACAACTTCTTTTCGCAACCAGAGTTGTTGTACAACTGTAGCATAAGTCCAAGAAAACCTTTTTTCAGCTTCTTCTTGGTGTAGATTATAAATTACTAAATGTAAAAAATCTCCTAGCAATTCGGGGTTAGACTCTTGAATTTTAGCTGCAACTTGACCAAGAGGTGTCAGTGAGGGGGGATTTTTTTTTGAAATAATTGAAAGATTTCGCAAGAAGGGAAATACCACTTTTTGGAGAACGGAAAGCCCTAAATTACAACTAGCTCCAAGTTGTTCAAAATTTGTTTCTTTATTTTTCAAAAAATCAAGAATTATAGCTACTCTTTCTAGCGTAGTATTTTGCTGAATATGTAAAGTTAATTTATTGCTCATAAAGCGCGTTCTAAAGTATCTAACCAAGCAGTTAAATTGTGCATAATCCGATATTCTCGGCTTGTTCTCAATTTATCAATACTTTGACAAAAGTAACATGAATGTTGCGTAGATTTTTTGAGTTCCTCTAGACCAGTTTTAGTAGTTTCAAAACCGCGTCTAACGGTAATTTGAATTTGAGAAGTACCCGGAAAAAAGATGCTGCCGAAGGCTCCTGCTTTTGACCAGGTTGAGCTATCTAAGCTATGGGGTACAAGGGAGTTGTTGCGGAGGCGATAAAAGCTGTTTGGACCGCCAATGCCAAAGCAGTGAACTTTCATGTTTTTTTCGCGGGCGATACTGCCAACAATCTTAAACAATGCCAAACTAGATTCAGAAATCATATTAACGCTGCCGTTGGGTCCTGACGTTCCCCAAGAGCCAAAGCCGATACGGGTAATACCCATTTTTGCATAGGTTTCAATGCAGCGATTGATTTGGTTGATAGTGCGTCCGTGTACGGGGGCGATCGCGCGTTCTTGTACATAAACAGGCATTTTACCGAAAAATTTTTCGCAATGGTAAAGCGTTTCGCGAACTTTGTACTCCACTATTTCATCTGAATCAGTTGAGATGGGTACAATATCGGGCAATACATACCCATCTGCCCAAGTATTATTGCGATAAAAATTATCTAAAAATTCCAGCAGTCGATCGTAAGTAAATTTCCCCTGTTGCACCTGATATGCACCGCAATCTAGCCAAACTTCCGAAATGTTTCCCACATCTTTTTGTTGACGAAAGTATTCTGTAGTAGAAGCTGGGCACGTTATCGGTGAGTAAAGAACGTTTTCAAAGGGATTACGCCGATCACCGCTAGAATTCCACAACTGCCGACTGCGTTCAATCTCAGGGCCGCCAGCACTTACGGCAGCCACAAACTTGGGAATTGTCAGGAGAATATTAGAGCATAATATCTTTTCCCAAACAACCAAAGAGCGGCGTTTACCAGGTTCAATTTGAACCCGATCAAATCCCATCTTGTTGTAAAACCCGTTAGCTTCTATGTCCAGGGGGCATTTTAGGCGCAGTTTTGTAATACCGCACTTCCTACTGTGTTTTTCCCATGCCCAAATAAGCTGACGACCCATGCCTAGCCTGCGGTGGTCGGGGGAAACGCAAAGATGGTAAAGAGTAGATATCTTGTCTCGACGGTGATGAAAATGGAGAAAGCCGAAGGGGTGGTAAAGAATTTCACGACTTGCGATCGCTTCTGCCAGGACTGCCCGATTCACAAAGCCTATCTCTTGCCGATGCACATCGGCAAGCACCTTAATCTGAACTAGCTCCTCGCTCGAAGCAAATACCACCTCTGACTCTAAACACCTAGTCTGCACACATACCTCACTTCTTCCAACCAACGAACGTAGACAAGTGTAGCCGATGTCCGCACCTGTTAATTTTACACTTGTTGCTTGCGGTAAAATTTATACTATTAATTGTATTGTACTTTTACGACTTTATTAAATTTTTGCATTACTAAGTTTTTGGACTAAAACATTACATCTTGATTAGTTAATTGTTTGATAGAATAACTTACTTAACCAGGAGCTATGCAAGTCTCCCAATTAATAAGGTAGACCCGATAAGAACCCCCTGATAATGTGAGAATCTATCCATAATCAGAGTCTGACACACCTTACAAGCTGATTCGCGTATGCTACTTGCATAGTCCTATCAGTAGGATGTCATGGCTACATCCTATGACCAGCAAGGGTTGGGCTGGCTCTTACTGTCACACCCGGTACTTGCACGACAATTAAGCATTTTAGAAGGATAAAGACTTCAGAATATAGCACAAGTGTTAACAGATCACAACACCAGCAGCACTTAACCGGATTTTTAAGAAAGCCCCAACACAAAACTGGATGGATAATTTATGGAAGAGAGCGCGAGCTACTAGAATGGCGAACTTATCCTGCAACACTTAGAACTTTTAGGCGCTTACCCGCTGTTTACTAATTGATGTCCCCAATGCGGAATAACTTATTCCAAGTACGAAACCCCCTCAGCACTGGGCTATTCCAAATGTTGCGAGCTAGAGATTCGATGTAAAGCGATAGTTCGGAACGATAATTATCAGCAACGGGAAAACACTCGCTCGACACCCCACTTGGAAGTGCAGCCGACTAATCCCCCAGCAAACACCCAGAACGCGCATTGAGGCCACACACTTAACACCGCAAACTCATGCGGCCACGATTGTCAGAAGCGAAACATGATTGCAGCGATCGTGGTTAGTAAGAATATTTTGCCAACAGTTGCTTCACCGATCGTCCAACCCCGGTACATTCCCCGGCAACAGGCGATCGTCAATTCAAGAAACAGCACCAAGTTCAAAACGCTGATGATGGCGCTGTTGATGTTGATGTTGTGCAAAAAGGTTAGTGAATTCATAGGGTTGATTTTTTAGACTACTCGCTAATCTAGCAAGCTTAACAGAAGTTGTGTAGCCACTGCTTTTCAAGTTTCCTCACCAACGCTCGTCATCCCAAAAGTCACCAACTAAAAAACCCAGGGGTCGCTGGGACTGTGTGCGATCGTCAAGCGAGTTTCTGCTGCTGTGTACTTTGTGTGTTCTTACTTGGCGATCGCTCAAGAATGAGACAAGCGTGAAATGATGGCAGATAGGCACTAAGAAATATGGAATGCAGAGAATGACTGACTGGCCGATCGAACAAATCAATTTGCTGGAAATGGACTATGCCGACATCCTTGCCAGCAGCATCCATCCATCATTTGAACTACAACTGGTAAAATCGGGGGTTAACCCATCAGAAGCCCGCATCAAAACCAATTTCCTCACTCTGTCTGGTGCGCCAAAAACCTAAGACTCCCGAACAATGGGCTATTTTAACCGAAGCATGGGAAGTAGCTTGCGAGTATAAGCCCACCGTTGAAGATTTTCGCTTATTGGCAGAATTCCTGTGGGAGAATTAAGACAGCGTTGAAGTTGACATTGACTGCTGACAACTTTGAATTGAATTTACTTCGATAACAGAGCGATCGCCCTATTTTGAAAAGATGAGCTTTTACCGCTATGCCTAAACCAAAGAGATATCCCGACAATTGGCAAGAGATTGCGCTTTCGGTGAAAGAAAACGCGGGGTGGCGTTGTGCAAAGTGCCATCAACAATGCCTCCGACCCGGTAAACTCCGACCCGGTAAACAAAGCGGCTTAACCAAATCTGAACGATGTGCCTTAACTTTAGCGGTGCACCATCGCAATCGGATACCGGAGGACAATCGCCCAGAAAACTTAATCGCTCTGTGTACCGCGTGTCACCTGTCCTATCACAATCGCGGTCAATCAAACGTATCGCCAGGGCAATTATCCTTGTTCCCCGATGATGGCATTGACTGGGATATTATGGAGTGCTCTCTGGAATCGGCATGAAACAATGTATCCGATCCGAATCCGCTGGTGTCCGTTTACTTTGTTTAAAGGTAGCTTTACAGTTTTCCAGCGCGAGCGTGTTCGCCGTTGAAGAGGAAATTTCGTATTTTTGTTTAACAACCAGCCGGGAAGTCCCTGCGGTAATTTATTCGGGGTACTTCGCGCAGCGCTCAGATTAATCCCCTCTAAATATACCGAGGGACTTCCCGGCTGGTTGTTAAAGGTCTTCGTTACTCTTAGAAAGCTGCCAAGCATCGAGAAAATTACTGAATAAATTGCTTTATCCCTCCAAGTCAATCGCTTCATGGGCTAACTCCGCGTTTGCTACACTATGGGTGTTTTGTACCCATGCCGGGGCTGTAATATCGAGACTTCTCCGGCATAGATAATTTAGTTGCTCTCTAATTGCTGGTGGTATTTCTTACCTTCTGAGATTCTACGCTTGAGGGTGTCTAATGCCCTCACCGCTGTCCAATTACCCAGATTAGCTAATTGGATATATTGCTGTATCAATTCTTCGGTGATTTGTTGGTCTAGCCACTGCACCAATTCTGCGGTTGCGAGGCGCGCTTGGGGATTGGTGTTGCCGAACATCTCGAACATTCCCAAACGCTGCATTTGCTCTAAGGTCATACTTTCCACCGCTTTCACGGCTTCTTCAAACTCTTGGGCGGTCAACTGGGACGGCTCATGGGGATGCTGCTGTAACAGGAAATAATCGATTTCTTTGTACGCGCCGACATACATTTTATGGCGAACAGTGTCGCATAAAATTGCGTGTTCGGGCAATTCATCATCAGAGCCTAAGTTGTAAGATTCTAAGTGGATTGCGAGAGTTATGTGTTCTATCAGTGGCGCATACACGGCGTAGTAGCTAAATGTAGCCATTGCTCTGCCATTACTCCAGGTGGCTTTGCTTCCTTGGTAATAAAGAGCAAAGTATTGAGTGTTGTTGACTCCCACCATCCCCGGTAACATGGGTGGCATCGCTACGGGTAATTCGATGAAGTGTGTTCCTAACATGATTCCTCCTTGTTCAAGTAAAAGGGCATGGAAACGCTGGTTTTTTGGCCTTTCGTGTATTCAATATCTACCGTTGTTTTAGTCAATGCTCAACAACGAATTGCTCTTTATTTTGTTGTTATTTCATTTGAGTTACCTCCCAGATATCGGGGTATTTTAAATGTTTGAATCCATTGGGCATCAACACGAACCATCATTTCTGATGAATCATTTTTGATGACATTCAGCCAAGGATTTTTCGCATCTCTCAGAATAAACTCTACTTTAATAGACTGCACGAACACTTCAGGCGGAACCCGACTAGCTTCAATCCATACCCCATCATCAAACGGGTTGATTGGATAAATCATTTTTTTGAAGTTATACACATTGTCGTGATAGCAGTTGGGATACTCATAGCGCGATACCATCCGATTGGAATGAGACATGGGATTGTACTTCCTCAATGAGAAAATCTGCATCTTTTATGACTCCATTAATCCCAGAGTGTAGTAGTTATCTAACAATCGAGCGAAAGAAAACAGCCGTTAGATTGATCAGCCAAAGTTATCTTTAGTTCAAGCCCTTCTGTTCTCAAAACTTTTTCTGCCTCATCCAACAGCTCAAAAGAGTTGAACCAAACTTGAATGATGCCCTCAAGTTTATGATGCTTTAAGGTGTATCCTCGTTCGTGATGGGAATGGTGACGGCATCTCACGAAGCAAGCCGTTCTGAGGAATGTGTGAATGTTTCTGGTCATTTTTATGTGTTCTGTTATTCAAATAGGATGAGAGCGCTGCTTTCTTGGCGTTTCCCGTAGTCTGGGTCTACCTGCTTTCTCAAATACTCAAAGTCATCAAATAAGTCACTGCGGACATACTTGGTATTGTTTCTAGAGCTTAGTTTGTAATAGGCGTGTTGCCATTCTGCAAAGGCATTCAATGATGCGCTGCTGTGCAGCAACCAATCGCAGTTGTTGAGGTGCTTGAACCCCCACTTTTCATCAGTCCATTCGGTGTTCGCATTATCCTTGCTATGCCAGCAAAGATACACCGCACCTGGGAATCCTTTGAGTAGCACTATTTCGTACAAATTCCCAGCTTCTGTGTAACGGTAGCAACTTTCTTCGTTGATGCACTCTCCGGGAACATCTCACTTTTGCAGCCAAGCTAGAAATTGGAGTTAGGAGCCAGGAGCCAGGAGGAAAGAGGAAGAAGGAAGAAGGAAGGAGCCAGAATAAGTGTTTTTACAACTATGAGAGGCTCCCCACTCTCCGCCTTCATCTAAACCCATTTGAGGACAATCTAACCCTAAACAGCAGTGCATTGTGTACCTTTAACTTAGTGTTTTTTCTACACTAGCGACAGCTATCTTATTAAAATTACTTTTGTTTTTATGTTAACATTCAGCAGGAAATAGTCCTTGGTAAAAAGTGATTATTTGCTGCTTAATGGCAATCTATAAAACGCTCAAATGAGTTTCGCGTCCTCCGAATTGTGCAACTTTCTGAGCTTCGATATCTCCCGCTTCCAAGGCTTGTCGGATGACTGAATTATCGGGCGATACTTCAATGCGTTGAAACTGGGGAGGAAGTTGATTTACTTCACAAGGGAGTTTGAGGGGCAAAACTCCGCCATTGTTGCTGATAGTTAAGTGGATGCGGCGCAGCCTTAGTTTCTTGACACCCTGAGATTTGAGACAGCTCTTGAGTTGCTGTTTCATCCAATTCACTCGTTTGCTGTCGGTAGCTGCGAGTTTATTCAGGCGTTCTGCTTCAGATTTACGTTGTTGGCTCAGGGCATGGCGGTTGGTAATGGCAGCGCAGTAGTTATCAACCTTGGAAAGCCATTGCTCGTAGGTACTACCCCGTTGTTCTAAGAGTTGTTGCACCGCTACTTCTAATTCGGGTGTGATTTCTTCACCTTCGATGTTGTCGATTAGCTTATCCAAGTCCTCCAGTTCTACAGTAAGTAAATGCAATGACTTAGTGCGCCCTCGGTGAGCCTCACAGCGACTGGAAATCAGAGCACGTTGGTCTGGGTTCATGTGTTGCCATGCTTGCTGCACAATTGAGTCGGTTTCAGGAGTTTCGGGGTAAGGAAGTTGCCCCAAGCGCAAACTTGAGGCATGATAGATTAGATCCTGCTCGCAATAATCAGATTTGTCGCGACTAATTGAAACTGAGCTTCGGTCAACCCTATTGTTTCACCATCATCCGTACAGGCAGTAGCAATCACTTGACCGCCAAGTGCAATACTGCGACGAGTAATGCAGGTTAAGGGCAATTCCTTGTATAAGAATTCCTCATCACAGATTAGGTCTATCGCGGGATCTGGAAATTGATTCCGGACATATTCTATGAACGCAGGTTCACCTGCAATGCCCACTCGGTTTTGCAAATCTGCAAGTTCCAACTTTTCTTCTACTTCCAGCCGATGGATTCCTGTTGAATTAATCAAAGCGTAGAGCATAGCTTACTCCCTATTTTTTACACCCTAGCGGTAGCCCTTTACTTTAAATTTTTCGTATATTTAAAATTACTCTTGATATTAAGTTGATTTAGTATGACCTCTGCTTACCACTTAACCCGCCCAACTCTGGTGGTTAGTGCTATCACGCCCGCGATCGACCAATCATGCGGGTATTGCTTATAACGATGGCGTAATTACCAAGTGGGGTACGTTCGAGAAGTGCTACTCCCACACCGAACTCAAACACTTTATTGAAGATACTTTGGGCGTACCTGCTCGGTATCTCACTCACAATACCTACACCGTTTCTTACAACTCTAAAGCTCTTTCCCTGATAATCTACCCAAGATTTTTTCCTTGAAAGGCAGCCTGTCCCCGCCATTTGGAGGGGGCTATTTTAATTATCCAAAACCACCGGATTTGGTGAGGTCAGACTTAAACTGAAGCCAATACTATCATTTTGTAACGTAATAAAAGCCAGCGTTTATGAAGAAAAAATCCTCAATACCAGATGCGATTCTGGCTATAGATTTTGGCGGCTTATCTACTAGAGTTTTCTGCCAAAGCTCGCAAGCAGGCAGTAAAGCGAACTCCTTTGTAATGGAATCGCAGGTGGGGCCAGTGAGCCAAGACATAGCCAATTGTTTCACACAACCCAACCTCGCATCAGCATCTCCCGAAAATATTGCTTGGGTGGCAATTGGTAATGAATGCCGAGCCGTTGGTTACCTAGCAGCATCGCAATTCAATGCTCACATCGGTTTAGCGGGACTGAAGTACAGTAGCGCTTTGTACAAAGCTCTAGCAGCTTTGTGGGTAGTGTCGCGGAAGTTAGATTTAGGCAGTCAATTTAGCGCTGCGATCTCCGTTTTCTTGCCCCCAGGCGAGTTTAATGACTCCAAGCAATTTTTTGAACTCTTAAGTCAATACTCTGCTTCATTTGAAACACCCACAGGCAAGCTCTCCGTTACCCTGGACAAAACCCAAGCTTTGCAAGAAGGCGGCGGCATTGCTTTGATCCACAACAGTAATTTAGGTTCAGCCTTCAAGCAGCGGGTAACTGCCTTTGTTATGGTAGGATTTCGCAATGCTTCGGTAATAGTTTCGGCACGCGGTGCTGTCGGTAAGGGCAAAACTTCAGACTTAGGAATGGTAAGGTTGGTGGATCTAGTTCAAGAGCGAACATCTAACTACGATGCTTCCCGTTTGGCTTTATCAATCGCTCAAGCGGGCGTAAGCTACAACCGCCCTTACTTTTACCGAATTGCTCGGAATCGAGAGGAAACAGCTAAAGATCGAGAAGTTGACCAATTGATTGAAGCAGTCAAGCTGTCTCGCTTCGACTACGCTCGAATGCTATCTCATTGGATTAATGAAGTGCTGCCGCCCGATTTAGATGAAATTGTATTTTGCGGGGGGACTTCTGAATATATGAAGCCAGAACTGCGAAATCAGTTTTCTCCTTATTCGCTGTCTTGGCACGCAGGCATAACAGTGCCAAAAACACTTGACCCTGATGGTTTAGGTTGCCGCATAGCTGATGTTTACGGACTATTTTCTTACTTCAAATCTCAGTTTGAGGTACTGAGGCAAAGCTCTGTTGCGGCAACTTCTCAGAGGGCAGAAGATACAACTTCTACTTCAGGAGATGCTCCACTCCCTCCAACTGATATACAGAGTGTAAAAGAATGTGCTGAACAATCTATCAAGCCCAAATCTGAACAATCTACCAAGCCCAAATCTGAACAACCTACTCACCCAAAATCCGAGCCACCTACTCAATTAAAAATTGAGCAATTTACTCACGCTAAATCCGAGCAATCTACTGAACAAAAATTTGAGGAATCTACTGAACAAAAGACTGAAGATATTACTGAACAAAAATTTGAAGAACCCGCTGAACAAAAATTTGAGGAACCCACTGAACAAAACACTGAAATTATTACTGAACAAAACAGTGAAGTTTGCGCTCAACAAAATGCTGATTCAAGTATCAAAGATAGCTGCTTAGATGATTCTAATAAATGGAGTGAGGAGGAGGAGTCGTCCAATACAGAACCTTCATTAGAGGAATCAGAAGCAAACTTAGATGCAGCTCTCTTATTGGGAGGACCCTACCGAGGTGCTGGAAAGAAGGTGAGGAATTATGCCTAGAAAACGTTACAAGGAATTTTGCTGGCGCTGTCAAGTTTTGCCAGATTCCGAAGACGCTATCTTGCTATCTTACCTGCAAAATCATCCTTTTTTTAGTTTACAGGAAACGATTTTACCTCTAATCAAAGCGCGGTGGCTGTTAGCATCATTACGCAATAGCGGTAGTCATTCTAGTACAGAGTTAGAGTATTTGAGGCGAGAAAGCATTAATTTTTTGCTTAGGCAGATAGATGAAGTTTGCCGAGATGCGGGATTTAACTGTACCGAGTTAGGAGTAATTGCCCCTGGTATTTCTTCGGGTTTAATTCCTTTAGCTACTTTCCCTCACTTATCGAATTCAGGTGCATCTATTGCTACGGAATTAACTGCCCCTGAGAGTTCAAATCCCGCAAGTTTGCCCGAAGAAAAAGAACCAGAGGAATTTTCGGGAGAAGTTGAGTTTGAAAACAGCGCATTTAACTTAGCTGGTTTCGATCCGGCAATGGTCGGGCCTAGCTTTAGTTAAAAATTATTAAGTCTTGAATAGACATCGACATCCAGCAAGGAGGAATGAAATGACTAACATGATTCACTTGGTTGACGGCGAGAAAGGTGGTGTTGGCAAGTCGATGCTAACTCGGATTCTGGTTGAATTCAATCAGAAGTATGAACTGCTGTACACGTTAATTGATGGCGATTTTCAAAATCCTGACGTGCAGCAGCGCTATCCTGAACACAATGCAAAAATCGTAGCTTTAGTTGAAGATGAAGAGAAGTTTTTCGATATCGATATTATTTTTGAAACAGCAGTAGAAACTCCTGTGATTGTCAATTTACCAGCTCGGGTTTACAGCATTATCAACAAATGGATTGACGAAGCTAATTTAACCTCTCCTGATTTTAAAGAGCAGTCAGGAGTTGATGTATGCAAGTGGTTTATTTGCGGTGGCACGACGGACAGCATTGAAATGTTTATTGACTCTTTCAACTACTTTGAAGGTCAGCTCAATCACATTTTTGTCCGCAATTTTGGAGTTTGCAAAGATTGGTCGCACGTACAAAGCCATAAGGAAATGAACAAGCTCATTAATAATTACCGAATTCCTGTGGTAGATTTGCCTGCTCTGAGTGCAAGAGAGCGCAAGTTTATTGATACGAAGCGGTTGTCATTTTCTCAAGCAATGAAACACTCTGAATTCTTCTTGATTAGTCAGCAGCGATTGCATACTTTTCTGGAAGACTGTTTCCGTCTGATAGAAGATGTAGGTTTGTTTAACAACGCACCCAATCGCAATAAAAAAGACGTCATCGCTCCTTATGAACAAAAAAAAAATGAGGAAATGCAGAGAGAAAATGAGCAACAAAATGAGTAACCAAATAAGCAACAGGTTGTAAAGTCTCAGGAGGCTGTAATTTGTAAAAAAGGTATCGTAAGCTTTTAAGAATCTAAATTAAGGCTTACGCACAGACTCTACTGATAGGGTGTGCCGAAACCAGCCCGCTGGCTGAGTGCAATCAACGCAGTTGTGTTATCCCAGGCGTTGGATATTAGCAATAAACGTTGTTTATTGCGTTTAAATTCTGAAAAGAAGAAGATTGATCGATCGCCCGCTACGAGATTTCCAGGGTTTCAAAAACTTCTTCACCACTGGGCCAGCGGGCTGGGTGTGCCGAAACACATCTTAATACTACAGATAGTGTCTAAACCGATAATTTGCGGGTATTCCTGTAAATTTTACAGTCATATCAATTCCGGTTGCACTCAGACATGATGTTGACTGTTGACCCTTCGACCCTTCGGCTACGCGGTTCCTGAGCGTAGTCGAAGGGCAGGGCGACGCTCCGCTCAGGGCGACGCTGTTGACTGTGAATCGAACAACTGAAAATTGCGCCGAGATAGGTGGCGACTTGTAACAATCATTCATAAATTGCCCTCTAATTTATCACCTGACGATGCAGCCGGAAACGAGATCAATGGGTGATGAACTCGTTAGGAGACGGACAAAATATGAGTTCACACTATAGAATGCGCGAAGCAGAACAGCATAAAGATTAGGATTTTGATTAGGTAGGAGGTTAAATGTCCGATCGACTTTTAGAAGAACTTTCCGAAGTTGACTCTGAAGAGTTTGGCGAGATATTGGAAACGCCAAGGGAACAGGGCAGACTTAATAATACCAAAAATAATTCCATACAATCCGCTGAAAATTCGCAAAGTTTGCCCGATTCTCCAGATACATTCCCAGAAGATGCAGTAGAAGAAAAGTTGAAATCCGATGGGAGTAAGCTAAATGAAAAGGAGTTTTGGGAACTCATAGACGATGATTCGAGGGAAAGAGAAGCTCTGAACAGAGATCCTTTATCTGCCTCTCCCATGTACGAGAGAGATACTGAGTCACTAATCAGCCAGGTACTCAAGGGCAAAGACTCCAAATTTCGCTCTCATGTCATTCAGACAGCTTACCGATACGGTCTCAATAAAAATGACCCGCTTTTTATCGTATTGCTGGCTACAGGTCAACTCGAACTGCTGTTAGAAAAAAAACCACAAGAGATTGACCAGTTTTTCAAGAATTGGCAATCTCAATGGCAAGGTGATTTGAAAGATTCTCAAGCTGTTATTTCTCAAGAACTGGAACAAGTTCGGCAGCTTACTGAAAATTGGGAAAAAGAAAGCAGGGAGTTTTTAGAACGGCAGGGAAAAGCGGCTGTTAAGGTGCAACATCGCCACATTTCTAACTCAGTTTACACCCTAGTGCGACAAGCAGCTTTAGAGAAAGTTGCTCACGATATTTGGTCGGTGATTTTTGGGAGCGGGGTGGTGTTAGGGGCAATGGCGATCGGCGCTTTTATCGGGTTAGCTGTGCCCCGGTTCATTCCACCGCCTGAACTCGACCCAAAAGGGCCGCGCCAGCTCACTTTAGAACAAGCTGTAGCTCTCGAATGGGGGCTGAGCAAAGAGGGTCAGTTTGCTCGCAAGAACGCGGATACAATTCAGTGGGCAACAAGCAATGAAGGGAAATATGCTCGCCAACTTATGAGCTGGAATCAAGCTTTGTTGAGCGAGAAAGGTGGCAAAAAATTGTGTGAAACTGAGATAAATCGATTGGGGGTGACGCTGACAGTAGAGGGTAAACCTGCACAAAAAGGATTTTGTACTTTGTGGATTCGCTCCCCTCAAGAACGAGAGTTTGTTCCTTGATGGCAAATACTAAAGTCTTGAATGGGATGTAAATAAGTTAGCTTAACAGGAGAAATCTATGATTGCCAATTTGAACAATCAGCCGTTACCTGACCAAAATCAGAAGCAAGTGCAGTCGCAAATATCGGGTGTTTTAGTTGCACTAGACGACCCATTCGATAACATGGTTTGGGATTACTGTTTGAGTCAAACATACCCAATATCGGAACAGATTAAGATTGTACTGAGTGCTTTCTGGGGGCCGTTTGCTGCTAAAAATGCTAGCAAGTCTCCTGAGCGAGTGCGAGCGATCGCTTGTTATTCACTGCGACAATTAGCAGCTCAACAAAAATTGATTGGCTCAGTGTTTGAACTGTCAAGTGAATCAAATAAAATTTCCGAAGTTATTGCTGTTCTCAAAAGGGAAAATAGTTGTGAGGCACTCAATCAAGCTTGTGTGTGTTCTCAATATGTTCTAAATACTGCAATTCGGTGGGAGTAAGAACCGTTGCTCTTTCTAACAAGTTGAGGATTTCTATCTCAAAAGGATCTAGATTTCCTAATTGGTGAAGTCGGCCAGTGCGATCGCAAATTTCTTGAAGTCCGGGTTGATTTTCGAGCGGTACAGCAGTAAGAGCCGAGTGTTTGAAGGTATGCAAATTCATGGCAAGAGTAGGGATGTGCCGCATCCACACGGTAGCCGTTTTCTCGCCCACTGACTGAATGCGCCCCAACCGACCGTTAACGTCCTGGCGATCGGGCGCGTACACTTCCACCAAGGAACCAATTTTGAGCGTCAGGTGGTGGGCGATCTTAGGTTCGCCTTCAGGTTTTACTTTTTTGTCGCGCCCCTGTAAAGTTTTGGCAACCTGAGCCGGATTGCTGCGAGTGTCGTTTGCCAAAGCGATGACCTGCTTCTTGGTCAGCCCAGCAGAGCGATTCAGTATTTTCCACTTCACTTCGTCCCCTCCAATAAAACTGAGAGCATCCACAGCTCGAGTAAATTGGGCATCCCGGTAAATCGTTCTGGGGGAAGCTTTGAACCGTTCTCCTAACTCTCGTGCTGTTTTGTCTGTCAAGCTGCCATTTTGACAGCTTGCTCCTTCTGGCATTGTTTTGTCTGTCAAGTGGTCATTTTGACAGCTTGCCTCATCTGGCATTGTTTTGTCTGTCAAGCTGCCATTTTGACAGCTTGCTCTATCTGGCGATACTTTGTCTGTCAAACTGTCAAAATGACAGTTTGCCGAACGCTTGCCCCCGTGAGATTCCTTGGTCAGCTCGTACCAGGTGCCGCGCAGGTAGCTAACGGATTCTGGCGTCAAGCTGCGCCGTCCCAGTTGGTTGGCGATCGTCCAGACCTTGACTGCATTCCGACTGTCAAAAGACATCTCTACAATTTTGTATGGTATGCCGTGCGCGGTACAGATGGCGAACCTGTTGTGGCCGTCGATGAGAAGCTTTTCCTCGGCCCAGACTACTAACGGATCGCGGCATCCTTCCTCCAGAATGCTCGCTTGCAGGGCGGCTTTTTCGTCTTTACTCAGGGGAGGAATGAGAGATTGAAATTCGGGGTCGATTCGCAGTTGTTTCGCAGCACAAGAGGTACACCCTCCAATACCCCCCGGCAAAACAATTAACGCTTGCGGCTCCCGATCGTCTGCTTCTGATTGCATTTGACGCATTCCTGGCGAGTTTGTTGAATGCAAGGCTCGCCCGCGCTCGACCGCAACCGGAGTAGGGGAGTCAGCGCGGGCAGGAATTTTCTTGAACTATTCAACACTAACATAGTTATCGTCGAGAAGCCTCCAGAAAATGCGAAAATAGTAAAAAAAAGGAAATGCTATCCACGCTATGTCACCTAGGAAAGGAATTCACCCCCATCCCAACTCACTAGCCAACCTCAACCGCTCTGGGGGACAACCCCGCTATGAAGAACCCAAGAAGCAAAGAAATATTCAGGTAACATCGGTAGGATGGGAAGGAATTCGCGCGATCGCCATTGAACGCGGATTGAGTCTCAACGAGTTGATAGAACAGATTGGCCGGGGTCTGATTCCCCTTGGCAATGGTGAAAAAAGTAACTAATTGCCAGATATGGAAAGAGAGGTTAGAGCAAAAAAACTTTCTATCAACTAGTTACGAGAAGTTTTATTAATAGTAACAACGGTGTTTTTATCGGTTAAAAAATGTTCTAACTTACGGTATTGTGCCCTGCCAATATATCAGGAAAAAATATAATGGTTCAATCACATCCAAAACTTATAACTGTTGATGAATTTATTACAAGCTACGGCGACAGCGATTGCTACGAACTGATTGATGGTGAATTAACCGAAATGGAACCAACAGGGCCGCACGAACAAATATCCGGTTTTCTGGGACGAAAACTGAATGTAGAAATTGACCGCCTGGATCTACCCTACCTTATCCCCCCTCGCTGTCTCATCAAACTATTAGGAACAGCAACAGCATTTCGCCCCGATGTGCTTGTATTAAACCAAACTCGACTAATTAATGAACCTTTGTGGCAACAAGAACCTGTAATTACATCAGGTTCCTCAATTAAACTGATTGCTGAAGTCGTTAGCACCAACTGGCAGAACGATTACGCCCGCAAAGTTGAAGATTACGCCATACTAGGAGTGCCTGAGTATTGGATTGTTGACTATCTGGGCATTGGCGGCAGAGAATATATTGGCAAACCCAAACAGCCGACAGTTACAATTTGTACGCTGCGAGAAGACGAGTATCAAAAACAGTTGTTTCAAAATGACGATCGGCTTATTTCATCAATCTTTCCCGACTTGCAATTAACCGCACAAAAAATCTTCGCTGCCGGCAGATATGCTGCTATGTAGCTTATATCCAGGTAACGTCGGTAGGATGGAGGAAATTCGTGCGATCGCCATTGAATTGGGATTGAGTCTCAACGAGTTGAGCGAACAGATTGGCAAGGGTCTGATTCCCCTTGGCGCTGAAGAAAGTAACTAATAGCTTGGTCAGGAAAAGGAGGGTTCATTCAAAAAAACTTTCTATCAACTCGTTACCAGAAGTTTTTTTGAAAAAGAACACTAATTTAGTCGTTGATTCTCCGAGCATTTTAACTAGCTTTCAAAATTTGCTCAATTAGGGAGACAACTTGCTGCGGTCGATGCTCAAAGTGCTTCTTAATTTGAAATTTTAACGAATCTGCTGGCACATCTTTTTTGTTTAGTTTCAGGCGAATATGCTCACTTCGTGGGAGAGTGGAATTGAGCGCTCGAATAACGGTGCGGCATTGTCGGAGACTCAGGCTAGCGACTTGAATGAAGGGTAGATTTAATGTGTCGGTATCGAGTTGAATATTAGAAGCAAATTCGGCTTTAAGTTGTAGCGAAGAGGTGAGGCGCTGTTCTTCTGTGGGTTCTGGAGTTGCTGCCGATTCGGTAACAGCAGGAAAGGAAGCAATTTCATTGAGAAGAGGCACAAAATCTGGGGCAAGTTCTGCTGAGAGTTTTTCAGAATGATTCATCCGCTTCGATGCTAACAGCGTAGCGAGATAGTGAACAATTAAGCCACCGTAACCAAAAATTACCACAGTTTCAATTGTGAGGGTGAGAAAATGCTGAATATGTTCGTACATGATTATAATTTATTTGCAAGTGGAACATCTCTCAAACGCGCTCGCGTTTAATATCAAAACCTTACTAAAGCCTTCTGAGAATGCGATCGCAAATATCGCAAACGGAACTAATGCGGTGGGTGGGCGGGCAAATAAAATCCTGCTCCAAGCAGGATTTTATCCCCTTTATCGGGGGTCGTCATTGATTACTTGACAAAATCATCAATCTCTTCATTATCGTCAGTTGCCTTTTTCTTATGAGAAGCTTTGACTGCCGATTCGATATAACGGAAGTGCAAGTCAATCACAGCTTGCTCAGATGAAAGCCAGTAAACGTTGCTCAAGATTTCTTCAAGCATCTCGTCAGCCGAGTAGCCTTCATATTGCTTGTTAAACCAAGTATTGAACGCTTCCCAGTCAAGAGCTTTACCTTTCTGCAACTGTCGCTGTTTGGCACGTCCCGTTAACTCGCGGGCAACGTGCAAAAACATCTCGAAGCGCTGTTCTTCAAGAGTTTCTGCAAATTGCTTTTGCATCGGAGTTGGAGCTGATTTGCGATTAGCCATGATTAACACTCAAGCGTGTTTTTTTTCACAACTAAAGCGACGGCAGTCTGCTAATTACAATTAATTCAAAAAAAATAGTGGTGGGTGAGTGGGTAAAATTAAATTCACAATCAAGGTCAAAATTTCCTTGATTGTGAATTTGTTGGGTCTGCTTCCCAGAGCGTCCTGATTCGGACGGTGGCGACAATCATTACCCTCAATTGCGATTCGTAGAAAAGGCCTCGATAGAGGCAAAAAAATGCTCTGCTTTTTCAGCAGAGCTTTCTAATCAAACTTTAGCAATTATTCGTCGTCTTCCTCAAATTCTTCCTCTTCGTCTAAACTAAAATCATCCTCCTCATCGTCATCATCCTCATCCTCATCGCCTTCCTCGTCTTCGTCTTCGTCATCAATTTCATCGAGTATGTCATCAATTTCATCATCTTCATCATCGAGCTCGTCATCATCATCGAGTTCTTCAGTATCTTCTTCTGAGGATTTAGCTAACTCGTTGCGACGCTTTAAGCTTTGAGCATTGAACTCCATTAAATCGGCAATGGCAGCTTGCGGGTTGTCAGCAATTGTATCGTAAATTTGGCTCATCGCTAAGGCAACAACTTCGACATCATACTTGAGTTCCTCGGGTCGGCCAACTAGCTTGGGAAACACAGTATTGTTCCACTCTTGCCAGTCGAACTTTTTACCATTGCCATTGCCGTTGCGCTTGTTCAACTGAGCTTGAATATCCAATCCCAGTTTTTCGCGAATTGCGTGGCCAACCTTTGTCGAAATACGGCTATCGCGACGCTGAATTGTCACACCGTACTTCTTATGAATTGTATTGCGAATCTGTTTGACTAGCTCGCCAGCAAGTTGCTCCGGGCTGAGGTTAGGTTGAGGTTTTGATTTGGCTCCATTGTTACTGCTAACTGTTTGACTGTTCTGTTTTTCAGGTGGCTTAGATTTAGCAGGCACTGGTGAATGAGAGCGAATGGGAGTGGCGGCGGTTTGCTTTTTACTTGTGACCATGATTGACAATTTAACTTGCATAACATCAATTTATTAGTGCCGTTAGGCACAATTACCCCCTCCAATTGAGGGGGAGAATTTCGCTCATTAGCAGGACGCTAATTTTTAATTATGTTAGTTAAAGTTTTATGTTAAACATCCTCTATTTAGATGTATAAATTCATGAAATATTTCACGATCTCGTCTAATTTAAGAGCGACTCAAACTCCAATATTTGCCCTCGAATATTACAGTGCAGATCGCCAAAAAATATTGTCATCATTTCATCAGTACGCCAGTGAGTGTGGTTTACCTGTTTATTATTGGAATCCTGGCTATGCAACTCTTCAACAGGTGCGGTGTTTGGATAAACATCTCCCGAATTTAGGTTGTCATTCAGATATGACAAGCGTTTCAGATATTTCCCAGATGTATAATAGTGAATGCGTCTTATGTAAAACTGAGCTATCTGTCGAGAGTGATGTCCTGCAATTTCTGCTGGAAAATGACTGTCCCGGTATCTTTTTGTTAGAGGATATTTTGGAATCAGACAGTACCGAACAGCCTCTTATCCGCCGTTATTCTCAATTGGCTAACGCATTCTTTGAGCTGAAAGGGCGTTCAGCCGAGCAATATTGGGTACTGCTGGGCGAGTACATCCAACTGCCATCAAAGCTAAGGCCATTAATTCCTCTACTCAACTGCCCGTTACCCGATCGCTTTGAAGTCGAAGTTCTTGTGGATAATTTTTGCGATCGCAATTGTTCCCTTGATTTTGGTTTAGATGCGGTAGCTGCTAAAAAACGGCTGGCTGTTTCTAGTCTAGGGCTGCCAACTGCTGAAATTGAATTGGTGTTAGATCGATCGCTCTCTATGACTGCTTCAGTTGTCCAAATCGCACAGTTGGTATTGGAGCATAAAATATCGCAACTTCGAGACCAGGGGTTGGAGTTCATTGCTTCTCCCGACGTGCCTCATGCTGGCGGTTTAGATTTATTAGACGCTTATTTGAGCGAAGTCGTAAAGCTGTCAGAAGCTGATGCCAAGAAATATCACCTCAGACCTCCCAAAGGAATGCTGCTGTGGGGGCCGCCGGGGACGGGCAAAAGTTTGAGTGCAAAGCTAGCTGCTAAGAAGCTAGGTTATGCGCTTTTAGCAGCAAGTTGGGGCAATATTCTAGGTTCCTCTAATCCCGATCGCGCTCTCAACAAAATGCTGGATACAGCCGATAATTTGGGCGGCTGCGTGCTGTTCTTTGACGATTTTGACAAGGGTTTTTCTGGCTGGGAATCAAATGCTGATGGCGGTGTAGCTAGGCGACTGTCGCAGAAATTGCTCACCTGGATGCAGGAACATGAGAGCCCCGTGTTAATGTTAGCTACTGTTAACCGCTTAGAAATGCTGCCGGCTGAACTTATCCGCAGATTTGACGACGGCGGAATCTGGTTTGTGGATTTGCCACACAGCGGCGCTCGCTATGAGATTTTCAATTTGCACTTAGCTAAGTATTTCCCAGAGCAGTTTGGGGAAGGAAAAGAGAATCTTTGGAGCGACAGACAGTGGTATTCGCTACTATCTGATTATGCCGGAGCAACGAGCGCTGAAATTGCGATCGCAGTTAAACGCTGTGCTGAGCGAGCTTATTGTGAAGGGCGACCTGGTAAAATTGAATTGGCCGATCTGCGTTATCAGAGAACTCAGTTTGTGCTGTCGTCTGAGCGTTCTTCTGAAGATATCCAGGGGATTCGCAACAAAGCGTCCTTTGCTCGGCCTGCTTCTGGGAGGGATGGGTCTAAATTTGCGGCGGGAGAGCAAGAGTTATTCGAGTATCGGCCATCTGCTTACGATAAAACTTGAGTGCATGATAAATCGCAATAGCATCGGTTCGTTTTTTCCCTACTCCCACTCCCCAATCTTTCCCCGTTAATCTCTTACCCTCCCCAACTTTCCATCACTTTAATTTCTACCTCGCAAGGAATCGGAGAGAGAAATTTATTCCCGGCTCTCACCATACCTTTTTTAAGCAAGGCTTTAACTGGCCTCACTTCTTCAAGAGGACACTCTATTAAAATTTCATCGTGAACCACACAAATCAGTTTAGCATCCGTGCAGCTTAGAGGTGAAAAAATGAGAGCAAGAGCGAGTTTAGTAATGTCAGCGCTCATCCCTTGAATTGGGTTATTTAGCATTTCGTTAAGCAGTGGTTTAGTATCTTTTGACCATAATCTCCTTCTGCCTAAGACTGTCCGACTCTCTCGAATATCTCGGCTCCAGGCGCTCCGAACTTTGCCGTGAAATTGTTTGATACCTGTATAGGATTCAAAGAACTTCTTACGAAAGTGTGAAGCTTGTTGCAGCGTTAAAGTGACTCCATGCTCTGCTTGAGCCATATTCTTAAATTTCGTAACTCCCATGCCATAAATTAAACCGAAGTTAATAATTTTGCCGAGCTGTCTGTCTTCGACAGTAATTTTAGATAAAGGTTTTGCTAGCACCAAGGAAGCTGTGAGAGAGTGCAAATCTTCCCCTTTGGAGTAAGCTTTCACCATCGTGCGATCGCCCGAAACCTTCGCCATGATCCGCAGTTCAATCTGGCTGTAATCGGCTTTGAGCAGGACGTAACCGGGTGCAGCTTTAAAACACTGTCGGGTTTCCTTATCTCTGGGGATATTCGTTAAATTTGGCTCTCGACAACTAAACCGTCCTGATCTAGCACCAATCTGAAACCAATTGGGATGAATGCGCCCTGTAATCGGGTGAATGCGTTCAGGTAAACCCAGAGTAAAAGTATCGATACGAGCCGATAAACTGCGATATTCTAACAGTGCTTGAATAACGGGATACTCGCCTTGCAAAGGAATTAAATGTTGAGAGCTAGTGGAAGTAACAGGAATACCTTTCTCTTGCAAAGCCGCTAAGACTTGCTTGGGAGAGCGAGGATTAATTGTATCCGTAAATTCGGGCAGCAGAGAGATTTGTTGATTAGGGTTAGGTCGATGGAGTTGTGAATTAATTTGTTTTAAAAGAGAGTCGCGTTCATGACAGAGCTTCACTCCCAAAACTTTCCACTGTTCTCTATCTAAAAGCATTCCGTTGAGTTCCATAGAAGCCACCGCAGGCAGACAAGCAAACTCTAGTAAAGCAGTTTTCCAAAGCTTAGAAGCTTTCAGTTTTTGTTGCAGAGCAGCAGCCAGCGGGAATAAGATTGCAGCATCGGTAGCAGCATATTGGAGTTGAGCGAGTGTTAAGTTTGCCGACCAATCGCTAACTTGCTGCGTTTTGTCTAGCTTTACTTTCAACAAATTCTCAGTGACAGCATCTAGGGACAAATGGCGTTTTAGTCCAGCCGTCAGCACTCGGTAAGCCAAATAGGTATCGAAAAAGGGTTTGGATGGTTCCAGTCCGGCAAAAGCGAGCATTTGCCATTCAAATTTGAGGTTGTGACCTACCTTCAGTGCAGGACTCGCTAAGAGCAAGCGTAATGGTTCGAGGGAACTCGGTTCAATGGCCCATAAATCTACAATGATTACTGGATGGTCAGGAATGGCAAGTTGTAACAATCTAATTTTGGCTTTGTAGGGGTCAAGCCCTGTCGTTTCGCAGTCTATACCGATAATTTTTGCTTGTTGGAATGGTTGAAGAGCTGTTTCAAGATTGAAAGCAGTATCGATCAGTTGATAAGGAGTTTTAAGTGTAACTTGCAAATGAGCTATTTTAAGTTTGTCTGGACTCAAAACAGTTGGGATAGCGGTTGATTGTTTCTGCTCTTTTAGTGGATTAGGTTTCATAATTAGTTCCGTTTATAAAAAAGTGAAAGAATATCGTTGTGTCAATAATGCACAAAATTTAACTATTTTTAAGGAGTTTTCGACATTAGGTAGCTTGAGGATGATGGGTTTTATTTGGGAAGTATACGAGTTATAAGTCTGTTTTTTGTAAATCAATTTAAGTCCTGAACTTTAGGAATAAGGTAAGAGACATAAAGGATGGCGGTTGGTCTAAAAAAACCAGCCAACCCTGGTTTTGATTGAAAATAGTGGCCAACTTTAGAGCTGGCAACAGTTGTTTTGACTATCCCAAGTGCGGCCTAAAAGGTCGCAGCCTGGTTTGCCATCTGGAATCTTTTTACAAACGGCTGCGTTAGCGTCTGTACGATTAGCTTTTGAAAAAGATTTTTAGAGGGAGGTGAGTTGGAAAATATTGCTTGAATTGAAATTTTAAAATTATGACATATAATGTAGTTGTCACAATAATTAGGTTTGGCAATTGAATCGCCCTATCCAGCTTCTTCGAGTTCGAGATCGACAGGTAGTTAATGCTATCCTGACATCCGTTACTGAGAAGCATTTAGAAGATGCGACAACCCTGTGGCAACCAACGCTTCGAGGGAGTGGAGAAGAAGATGAATACTGGAATTGGGTTAGTAAAAGCTATAGAACTCAGTTTTTACCAGGAGATGAACTATATGCCATTGAGTGTGATGGCATAACTCAGGGTTTAATGACTATCGATATTTTAAAAAAACGCTGCTATATTGAGTCTCAATTGAGACGAAGATTGGTGTACGTCAAAGCCTTAGCAACGGCTCCCTGGAATCGACCAGCTATTAGCAATCCTCCCACTTATAAAGGAGTAGGTGGAACTCTAATAGATTTTGCGATTGCTCGTAGTGAGGAACTAGAATACCAAGGAAGGATAGGCTTCCACGCACTGCCTGGTGCGCTAGTATTTTATAGAAAGTTGAAAGTGGGGCTGCTAGACTGCGGTCCAGATCCTGAAGAACCCGACAATCTTAATTACTTTGAAACATTAAGGAAAGACAAATGAGTAACTCAATCCCCTCCCAGCCCCAATCCACAATAGATGATACAACCAGTTATCCGCGCTTGATGGAACTGATAGAAGCAGAAGATGCAGCTAATGGAGAAGTTGGCTGCGGTCGGAATTTGGGTAATAAACCTTCACTTTATCTAAAAACCTGCGGTATCAATATCTCTGATGAAAAGCTAAGAAATTTGTTAAGGGAGTATTTAGGTCATTTATTGATGGAGCTAGATTTTGACTCAATCATCAAGCAGGTGAGTCACTTCGTAGAGTCATTAGTCGTGCAGGAACACACTCAATTAGAGCAGACAAGACCAGCATTAATGCTCTTAGAATCAGTTGTTGAGCAAATCCCTGCGAAAGAACTCAAACAATGTATTGAGTCAGAATTGGGTGAGTTTTGTTCGGAAACTGCGATCGAGCAAATTGTTCAGTACACTGGTCAAGTGATTCACTATTCAATTCTCCAACCTCGACATAAGTGGCCCAAACCTATTTGGGTACTAAGTGCTCTTGAGAAGGTGTATATTGCTCAGGCATCTAGTTTAGATGCAGCAATTGCCCAAGTTAAAGCACAATATCCAGACGAAAGCGGAGAGCTGCAAGTAATAAAAGTCGGAGGTGTTCTCGCACCAAACCAAGTGATTTGCTTGGAGTTATTGAACAATTAATAAAAAATGCGGAAGTAATTTGGTAGCTTTGAACGCACCCCAACCTGCATCATATCCCCTCTCTTAAGCATGGGTATTCTTTAGCTTTTAGTTCCTACTTTCTCTTAAAAAACATTTTTCTCGACTTCGTATAATTGCCCAGTGCTGAGAGCCGTTAGGCAACCTTCCTAAAGCCGCCCCCTCCATTTAGAGGGGGTAATTTTTACTGAACGAAATCGCTCACAGGAATGAAGTTGCACGAACTCGATGCGATTTAAATTGGAATTGTTGACCACATAAACTAAGAAAAACCATGCACAATGCTTCGATCGAACCTAATTCCGGCTATAACAACTCCGGTTACGAATCAGCACCCGATTTGACTGTCGGTTACTCGTCATCTAAAGAAGTTCGCCAAGGTAATTTTGACAACGGTTACCAAGAAAATGTCTATGACTTGTCCAACCTAGCAGATACTCCTTGGACAGATTCAGCAGTCCGCCCGAATCCACAGCTTGAGCTGGAGCTTGATTAAAGAAAAAAGCGAAGATGGAGAAATGCAGTCCAGGACGCACTATCAACCTAAAAAAAACAGTTTCTCGTTCTCATCCTCAACCTAAAATGACGGAATTACATTCAAAAACCGGGTTTTTGGGTAATTCCTAAAATGGAGAGGGAGAGAGGAAGAGGGGGAGAAAGGGAGAGAGGGAGAGGGCGAGAGAGGGGGAGAGGGAGATTTAGCTGATGGCTAATTTCTGCAATACTGCTCTATTTTTCGTAATGTTTTAAAAACCATTTAACGTTTTTCCAAACTAGAGAGAATAGAGCAGCTTTTTTTACCCGCATTTGAGTTAACATCAATAGGATTCCCATGAACAGTCCAAAGCAGTTAATAAAATTAAGCCAGGTAGGATCTGCTTTAATAGCTGCCAGTACACTCTGCCTAATTTTTGCTTTCATCTGCATTACTTTCTTAAGCTTTCCATTAATTGCTAGCGCCAGTCCCTTACCTACTAAAATTTGGGAAAAAGAACAATCTAGAGTTTTGCTGCCAGATTGGAACCAGATTACCTTTAGTTCCCTGCCCGCCGTTGCTAGTTCTGGAAGTTCAGGCGGTCGAAGCTGGCAAGCCGGCACTTCTGTTGACAACATCTTGAAGCTGGGGGACATCAACGATGTAAAACCTGAAATTCTGTCTTTGCAAGCAATTGAACAATTGGCACTAGGGGATATCAATTTAGAAAATATCAGCTTGTCAGCATTTCCCTTAGCTGGTAAGCAAACTGTCGGTCACTTGGTTGAAATTGTTCCGAATCTGGGTCAATTTCAATTGAGCGATGTTCCTCCAATTGCTTCTTTATCTTCTCAAATAGCCGGAGTGAACCCTAACATCAACCAATTACCAATTGGTCAAGCTGTAAAACAAGTACCGCAACTAGCGCAGGCAAAACTCAACCAAATTGACCTATCTGAGTTTGCGATCGCCCAAATTCCCAATCTTAATAGCGTAAATTTAGAACAGTTCTCTGGCTGGTCAGAGGAACTCATCAGCAATATTCCGCTGCTGAGTCAAGTCCCGCTTTCTACTTTTCCTGTTCCTATTGCGTCTATTGGCAGCACAATCATGCGAATTGACACGATCTACAGTCGGTACGAGAACAAGCGCAATAACACACTTTCCGGTTCTAATGTAGAAGGATTTGCGGTAGCGTGCGAGAAAGATTGCGCTTATATCGAACTCGACGACATGGAAAACGCCGGTCGCCGCGCCACAGGGCCGCTAGAAGGCAAGCAGTGGATTAGCGGCAAATACCAGGAAGTGCGAGGCGGTTCTGGCTGTTTGACCGGTTGGGAACCGACGGGCCGGCATCCTTTTGGGGAAGTGTTTAAAGTAGTGGTAATGGAACCGTCAGAAACCAGCGATACTGTTGACACGGCTCTGTACTTCAGGTTTAGTTTGCCCTGCGGCAAATCGCCTTACATTATTGGTCCGGTTCCGTTTCTCAGTTACAGCGTTAATTCGCCTATGTTTGTCGGTCGATTGGAGGGCGGTTCTTCTAACAGTATTTCGCGTTCAAAAGGCGTCGCATCCGAAACAAAACCTTCAAAGCCACTGAGTTCCAATCAAGCTAAAGAAAACACTTTACCAACTCAGCCTCTACCTGAATCAAAGCGAGAGTGCGCGGGCCCCGCAACTTACGTTAACGGTGTGGATGTAGCTTCATTAGGGGAGGCGTTAGCAAAGCTTTCCGAAGGAATCGCCAATTTGGAAAATGCAGCCAGTGGCGATTACGAAGCTATTGGCGAGATGGTTTGTACCGAAGGATCTCGCAACTGCGGGCGGGCGATCGGTCGCTATCAGTTGATGAGTTACCGGGAAGAGGTGCAGCGTGCTGTCAGCTCAATTCCAGGGGGGGCTAACTTTATCCTGAACGTCAACAAAGGCCAAAAACCTACAAGAGACGAACTCTTCCAATATTTTCCTCCTGCTGTTCAGGATAAAGTCTTGCAAAATTCTCTAGCTGAGAACTTAGTCAGCAGCCAACAGGAAATTGACCCTAAAACTGGGCAGGTCTTCAAGGGCGATCGCTTAATTGAGCGAGTAGCGCAAAAACACTTTGGGGGTTCTGGCAGTAAAATTGATGCCAGCTATTCCAACATTTTAGGCGGCTACTCTCTCAAACAGTACGGGGAAAAAGTTCGAGAGCTTTATAACCACAATACCAGCGACAATTGCCAAGCTAATTCTGGTGACAGCAATGGCATCAGCAACTCTGTCGGCTCCGGCATTACTTTAAATGCTAGTGGGAGTATTAAGGTTGCGCTGTTCATTAGCTCTTTTTTGATGGGAATGTGGTTCTTAATTCGACTTTTTTACAAGCGAAAGCAGCAATTTTTTATGATTCTAATCGGTTTGGGACTAGCAATTAGTTTTGGCACGGCTGCACTCTCCCATTGAACCAGGGGAAAGAGGAGGTGGAAAAGCAAGTTATTAACAAGTCTAACAACCTTCTCTACAACCAGGACGTTTTTAATTGCTGAAACCATTAATTTCATGGCATTGATATCAAAATTGGTGGTATCGGAATGATTAAACCACAGAGGGCACAGAGGACACAGAGAAAGAGAAGAGAGAGATAATAATTCCGATGTCAACTGATTAGATATGACTTCTAAGCTGTTCAGGATATAAATTGTAGACTCGTTTTGTATTCCCCGAAGTCAGTCATAAAAATTGACTTTAAGATTTAGACATACAACAGCTTAGTTCAGCAAAACAATCTCTCTTTTATTGTCTTTTTTTTCGGCTTTAGTGTCCTGTTTTTTCTTGTATTTTGTAGGAGTGGAGTAACAAATGGTTAAACAAAATAGAGTTAAGCAACAAACAGCAGGCACCCAAAAGATTGTCAACCCCCCGGTTTGGTTAAATCAACTTGGTTACTGGTTTCGCATTGGTTTGACAGTTTTTACCGCCCTGTCGCTATTATTGGGGACAGTTGCTTGCACGAATTCTAGTTCAGCAACAACCGCACCAGCTTCTTGGCAACAAGCTTTGCGAGTCACTCCAAAAGAAACTTTAACCCTAATCGTAAAGGAACACAGCAGCCTTCCAGAACTCAAAGTAGTGGCTGGGCAAAGTGCAGCGGCGGAAGCGATTAAGAGAATGCGAGTGTGGCAAGTTAATGGCTCGGTAGGACGGCTGAACCTTTATGATTTCAATAATTCCGCTCTGTGCGGCACAAAAGGCTGCCTTTATGTTGGCTACTTAATTCCTAATGATTCAAGTCAAATGCCAACAGAAGTATTTGCAGCTTATCTCGATCCCCATAAACCGCCGAAAACTCCTTTGTTTGAGGCTGACAGTTCCTCGCACGAGGGTTTGCCTTGTCTAGGAGTGAATCAGCTTTCCAAAGAAGGCCGCCGCCAGCTTCAATTTTGCTACGACGGCCTTACCTATCAACTTGCTGACAGCCAGCTTTTCAGTAGTTAGTGTTTAGTAGTCTGCGGGTTCATCGAAGTCAAAATCTTCTTCTGAATCAACCTCAACTTCAACCTCAGCAGCCTCGGAAAATTCATCTAATTCCTCTAATTCTGAGTCTGTTCCTCCTTCAACTTGTGCAATTTTGCGAGGGGGTGACAATTTACCTCGATTTTTGCGGTTAGTTACGCTTTCTGGCAATGCCTGGACTTCAGGTTCCGCACCAGCAGCTATAGCTGGCAACCCGGCATCGCTAGCCTCAATGAAACCAGCAATGTTATTGTGCAGTCCCCAAATCAATTTTTTTTGTGGTTTTTGACCGAGAAATAGCTTGTGAAAATTAGCATCAGTTGGCTGAGTAATGCTGTGAGTTTTGCAGCAAAACGATTTATTTTTGCCTTCCCCTTCTTTAAGAGCTCTAAACTCGACATTCAACACTCCCAAAGAGCGCCACTTGTCATTTTTACCGCTGTAATCTCTCCCAAAGCAATCAGCAAATGCCCGTTCCAAATTGCGGTAAAATTCTTCTCTAGCGCTCTTAAAGCTCCAGAGGGCTACATTCTTGAAGCGGACGACAATCGGTACCTGATGCAGGGGTTGGTTTTTGGCATTTAGAAAGATGAGAGCGTGTTCGGAACACACTTCCTGCGTCTTTTTATCGAGGGAATCGCGATATTCGTCGTAAAGCCCAATAAAAGTACCTGCTAATTCTCCATTTTCTTCAATATCTTTGTAGCGGATGTACTCAGGCACAAAAGCTAATACCAACATTCTCGCTTTTGGGAGCAGCAAGCCTGTCACTTCTTCGCTTAGTTCGACCGTTGTCAATTCCTCAACATTAGGTATTACGTGCCATTCCGCTTTGACAAGCTGGTCGTTCGGGAGCAAAATACCTGCTGGGTTATCGTTAATCACGATTCCATAGGGCAAAGAGGGCTTGCGAGTTTGGTTGTAATCACTGTTGAATAGCTCCGGATCTATCTCGTAATAATCAGCACTCTTGTTCTTTTGCGTGTGGGACTTTCCACTAGAATTCTGTACTGTCTTACTGGGAGATTTCGCGTTATTGCTTCTTACCATTGTTTACCTATTTTTGTCATGGTTTCCCCCTTGAGGCGATAGCCGCTAGCTGAAACATTTAGTTTTTTAAGAGCTCAAAAAAATGAACAATTTGCAATTCTTGCCTAAAATTAACAAAGCTACCTTGGTACCAATGGCAGTTCAAGCTCCTAAACGTTCGTTAACTAGCATAGATTTTGGCGGCTTGTTGGGTCAGTTTATGAAGCCAGAGGGACTGGCAATGTTAGGGCTAATGGCAGGCTTACTTATTGCTTCCAAATTAGTTGGAAATGGGAAGGGTAAAATTACCTCCGGGCGGCTGTGCGGGACGGCTGAAAAATTGGCAGCCACAGGCTCTGCCCTCAAACAAATGAAAGAAAAAAAACGGCAGCCCGTCACTTTGTGGAGCGGTACGCCGACTTATTGGTTTAAAGGTTGTCAGGGATTGAGCGCTAGATTGCAAACGCTATTAGGTGCATCTCCTACAGTTTGGTTTCCCCACGCAGAACGCGGAACTTTAGTCATTGGCGCTCCGGGCTCTGGCAAAACATTCAGCGTCATTGACCGGATGGTTGAAAGTGCATTTCAGCAAGGGTTTCCTGTCATTATTTACGACAAAAAAGGAGACCAAATGAAACTGCTTGCACCCCTTGCAGTGCGCTACGGCTACGATGTGCAAGTGTTTGCACCGGGGGAAGCTTACAGCGGCACTATCAATCCTCTGGATTTTATGAGAGATGCACAAGATGCAGTAATGGCAGCAGAAATTGGACAAGTTATTGCTCGAAATGCTAGTCCGGGGGAGAGCAAAGGCAATGAGTTTTTCGAGAAAGCAGGCGAGTTGATGGCGAAGGGTTTAGTGCAGTTGGCAAAAAGCAGTCCTTACCCGGATTTAGCTTTTGTGTACGCAATTATTCAACTCCCAGATTTGGTCAAGCGCATCGACCACGCCGTTCATCGGCCCGACGGTCATCCCCTCAAAATGGACAGGTGGATTGCCTCTAGTTTTTCGCAGTTATTAAGTTCAAAAGATGCTGAAAAAACTGTGGCGGGCATTAAGGCAACCGCAGAGGCAACCTACTCCAGTTTCATTCAAAAAGATTTGTTGCGGGCATTTATTGGTCGCAGCACGATTCCAATTGCTTTAGAAGGCAAAAAGTGCGTTATTTTCAAATTAGATGACCAAAGGCGCACTGTAGTGGGGCCGCTGTTAGCTGCTGCTATTCACTTATGTGTGGTGTCTAATTTGAGTCGGGTACGTTCTGACCCATTTTTGTACTGCTTAGACGAGTTTCCATCTCTCAAGTTCGACAGAATGGATCAGTGGGCTAACGAATATCGTTCTGCTGGTGGCGTGCCGATTGTTGGGATTCAATCGCTCAATCAACTCTATAATTTATATGGGGATAAAAAAGGAGCTGCGATCGCCAGTGCTTTGTCAACTCATGTCCTCTTCAACCCCGGCGATTTTGAGACAGCCGAGAAATATTCTAAGCGGTACGGGGAAGTGGAAGTGCTGGTAAAAAATCGATCGACCGGCAGCTCGACGGGGCAGCAAACGAGCCGTTCTGTCAACTGGAGCGAACAGTTGCAAAAGAAACCGCTGATTAGTCCTGACGAAATTCTGAGGTTTCCTCAAGGCAAGTGCGTCATCACTTCACCGGCCTACGCAACGGGGACGGAAGCTTTATTTCCCTACCCTCTCAAGATTCCGGTGCGGCCCGGCGACATAAAGCGAGCTAAAGAGTCTGAACAACTGTGGGACAGCAGCATCAGACCGCAGCTTGAAAGGCGGGCGAAAGCTTTGTCAGTAGAGCAGCAGACGGGTAAACTGCTCAATATAGATGAAGAGCTGGATCAGCGGATTCGATTCGCTTACCAATTGCTGCCACATCCGAACGATCCAGAAGAACCCGTGACTGTGGCTGATGTTAAGTCGCCTGTTAATGCTGCTGGTGCGAACAGCGCGGCTGAGAAAATAGCGGTTGGCAATATTCGGAAAAAACTCAAAACTCTGTCCTTTGGTGGCGATAGATGATGGAGCAAACTAAACAATTTTTGGCTGACATTTTGATTGTTGACGATATTCCCGCTAACATTCAACTACTTTCTCAATTGCTAATTGAAAACGGTTACAAAGTCAGGAAGTTGATTAGTGGACAGCGAGCTTTAAAAGCAGTAGAGTTGCAAGCGCCCGACTTGATTTTGCTAGACATAAAAATGCCCGGTATGGATGGTTATGAAGTCTGCCGTCAACTTAAAGCATCTGAAGCTACTTGTGATATCCCTATAATTTTTATCAGCGCTTTAGATGACGTATTTGACAAAGTAAAAGGGTTTGAGGCGGGCGGTGCTGACTACATTATAAAACCTTTTGAGCCTGTTGAAGTGTTAGCGCGGGTATCTGCCCAACTTAAAATGCAGCGTTTACAGCAACAACTTCGCTGCGTTAACGTGCAATTGGCTACACAAAATGTTCAGCTCAGCCAGGAAATTCAAGAAAGACAGCAAGCAGAAGCCAATTTAAGAATGCTGTTGCACGCTGTTTCGCACGATTTGCGATCGCCTCTATCGGGAATGTCGCTGCTGCTGCGAAGTCGCCTCAATGATGCTGGCAGTAACATTGCTATTGATAGGCGGACTGTGGAGGTTATGGTGCAAAGTTGTTCGCGCCAACTCCAGTTGATTGAGTCACTAACAGCAACACAACAGTTTGATGTGAAAAGTGCTTCTTTAGCCATGAAGCCGCTGTCGCTGCCCACTTTAGTCCAAAATATTCTTATTGAAAGATTACCAATTCTCAACCAGCATCGAGTCAAGGTTAAGCAGCTTTTTGCAGCCGATTTGCCTTTAGTCAATGCTGATGCCCAGCAGCTCTGGCGGGTGTTTGGCAATCTGATCGACAATGCTGTTAAATACAATCAGTCTGGGTTTATTTTGACTGTAGAAGCTAAAAAGGAAGGTGAGATGGTTCGCTGTACGGTTGCAGACAATGGGGCAGGAATTTCTCTTCAGCAATGTGCAAGATTATTCGAGCCTTATACGAGGGGAGTTGGAGTTAGTTTAAGGCAAGGATTGGGATTGGGACTTTTCATTTGCAGGCAAATTGTTGAGGCTCACGGCGGAGAGATTGGCGTTGATAGCGAATTGGGAAAAGGAGCGAGGTTTTGGTTGACATTGCCAAAGTTTGAAGATTGACAAGATGCCATAATTTGCTACGCGATAGCTAGGTCTCAAAAACCACTTTTTTTAGAACAATTAGAAGGTGCATTCCAACGGCTAAACCAGCCCCAAACGCAGTGCTTTAACGGCAGCCTGGGTGCGATCGCTCGCTTCAAATTTAGCTATAATCATCTCTACATGACCTTTGGCGGTGTGGACGCTCATTCCTAGTTGAGCAGCGATTTGTTTATTGCTTTTACCCTCAACTAGCTGCTGCAAAACCTGCATTTCCCGTTCAGTCAGCTTGATGTCGTCATTCGCATAGCTTTCGGGCAGTGGCGTTTTGAGATTTTGCAGCACGCAGTCGGCAATCTTAGGGTCTAGGTAACTGCCACCTTCTTGCACAGTCGTAATCGCTGCTAGAAGTTGTTCTGCGTTAGTGCCTTTAACGCAGTAGCCGTGAGCGCCGCTTGACAAAGCCGCCATAACTTGAGTTGGATTGCTGTGGTGGGTGAGCATCAGGATGCGAGTATGCGGCAGTGCGGCTCTGATTTGCTGCGCGGCTGCAATACCGTCGATTCCGGGTAAGTCAATGTCCATCAGCACGATGTCTGGTTGGTGTTGCAGCGCGGCACTGACGGCTTCGTTGCCGTTAACAGCTTGGGCGACAACTGTTAAATGGGGTTGGTTATTGAGGATATGCTGTAGACCGAGCTGCATCATCGGGTCATCTTCAACTATCAGGATGGTTTTTAGTTGGCTTGTTTTTGGTTGGGTGGCGGTAGTTGCAGTCACGGCTAAGATTCCTACTACATTTTATCCATAGTCTATTGTTTTTCCTCATATTAAAGAGTGTCATCCTCCTATGGAGAGAAGAAAAGTATTTATTTGGGGGCAATTTCGTCGGAAGGTGGATGTCTCTCGATAGGAGGATGGTAATAAAATGTGAACTGATTATATCGATACTTCGTTGATTTCATCCAAATTGATAGCTGTTGCTACTTTCTTCGGTTGAGGTGTTAGATGACCATTGAGCTTGATAACTGTTTGTTCTGTCTCTCGTTCAATGGTAGTCAAAAGCCAATTTTGAGTTTGTCGGTGTTGCTTGCTGTCCCAGGCAAACAGAACTTTTTCTGCTTGTTGAGTCGGGTGCAGTGCCAAAATAATCAGTTGCAGCTTGTGAGGCTCGATCTCGAAGAATTCGGCAGCTACCCATAACTTAACTCGGTCTTGCCAAGTCAGTACAGGATGGCGAATCGCCCACTCAAATAGTCTGGGTGTTCCTTTGACTAAACCCACATTTGTACGGACTTGTATCACTTTAAATGGAGGAGAAGGGGAAGAATTTTCTTCTGTCACTCCCCTTTTTGTTCGGTCTAGTTTTGTTTGAATTGGAATGTCAACAAACAGTTTTCGCTGCGGTAAAAACAGTGATGGCGATAGTTCTTTGAGTTGGAAAACCCACTGCTGGAACTGGGGGTGACTGTTGAGAATTGGCTCGACAGGTAATCCCATTAAAATTTGCTTGACAAGCAGTTGCAAGCGTTCTTGGAGATAGGAAGGAACAAGAGGTGGCTCTTGTAGTGGGCTAGTATGAATAGTTTGATTGAGATCTGATAGAGTAAGGAGGTACATTGCTCAGATTATAAAAGGCTGAGCAATAGCGGCGATCGCCACAGAAAAAGTCCGGGAGTGCGGAATGGGATTAAAAATTTATAGCCCACATCCTGCACCCTCAACTGTCACAGAGCATGAAGCAATGTTGAGAATATTTATACCTCGCGTTCGATTGGATAGTCTTTAAGCAAAAATACTCCGGTCAGGCAATCGCCTGACACTGCCTCGCCTTTTCTTGTAGAATCATGGAAAAAAAATTACCAATTTCCTAGTTGAAAGCAAGCCCAATTTATGTTTTTTTTACTTTAAAAAAGCATTTTTGCCACTAACTGAAGTGTTATTCAAGCAAGGTATTTTAACTAAATAAGTAGTATCCGCTTATAAGCAGGTGGAAAAAAACGCACAGTTTTAATCCAATCTTGTGTGAGATTAGAGACGATTAGCTGTTTCCCAAGCACTCACCATTTGTAAAGGGAAGCCCAGGGAGGTAACAATTGCTGACTTGCGCTATCAAAGGACTCAGTTTGTGCTGTCTTCTGAACGGAGTTCTGAGGACATTCAAGCGATTCGCAATCAAGCATCGTTTGCTTTACCAACATCAGGGATAGACCGGTCTAGATTTGCTGTGACCCCGCAGGAATTGTTTGAGTACCGTCCCCCCGCTTACGATCCAATTTGACGGCCGACGGCGAGGTTTCTTCCAAAAACTGTGCCACAGATTTTATGACATCTGTTGCGGTTTTGGGTACGAGAACCAAATCTCCAGATGCCAGCATATCCAGTATGGCACCGGGTTTCCCCTTACCTCCGTACAAGTGACCCATCGAAGCTGCAAGCTTTTCAAGTTTTTCTGGTGTCTGTTGCGCAACTCTCGCCCGAAAAATAATACCTGAAGGCGATTTCTGTTTCCGTCCCATGTTCGACCTTATATCTGTGCTACAGTTTTAACAAGCAGTAAGCCAATACTAAAAATTGTACAAGACACGAGGTTTGAGTGGAAACTTCAGCCCGCTTGCGCTCTATCAGTTTAGGGTGCATTGACTCAAGGTTTGCGGAGTGTGCGATTGCTTGCCCCCTAAATTTGACTGGTTATGCCCAAAAAGCGCAGTTGTTCCGTGAAAACTCCAACGCTGCACAGTGTGTTGCAGGATTGCTATCAACTCAAGCTGGAAGACCTCAAGTACCTGAAGGATGCAATTGACGTGCTAATTGAAGCTGAAGAGAAAAGGTTGTCGGAATTGGAAGCCGACTCAGACTGGGAAGATAAACGAGAAGAAAAAATGGCTGCTACCGGTGCGCGCGGTAGTAGGGGATACATCGAATCCAAGACAATCAAAGGATGTGGCCCCTATGCCTACTTAAGGTTTCGTAAGGGCGGCACGCATCATTCGTTCTATCTGGGCAAGCTCAAGCCTTAAGTTTTTTAGAGTGCATAGACATTGATAGATTAGTGGTTCTGGCGTTTATGCACCCTAAATTATCGGCGTTTAGGGTGCATAGACATTGATAGATTAGTGGTTCTGACGTTTATGCACCCTAAATTATCGGCGTTTAGGGTGCATAGCGATTGATAGATTAGTGGTTCTGACGTTTATGCACCCTAAATTATCGGCGTTTAGGGTGCATAGCGATTGATAGATTAATGGTTCTGGCATCCATGCACCCTAAATTACCGATGTTTAGGGTGAATAGACATTGATAGATTAGTGGTTCTGGCGTTTATGCACTCTAAAGCAAGCGAGTCATTTAGGGTGCATAGGCATTGATAGATTAATGGTTTTGGCGTTGATGCACCCTAAATTAGCAGGCGTTTAGGGCGCATCTGCCTTGACAGATAGAGGTTCTGGTGTCTATGCACCCTAAATTGGTTGTGTAGTCGCGCTCACAACTGAGTGTCTGACAGCGTTATATTCGGCTTGTTGCTTTCCGAATTCCGAACTCATGCGTGATAGCTTACCAACGATATCGGTAGCTTGGTTCGTAACAATGAGAATAACGTAGAGGTGATTTGAACTCAACTCTTCACCTACACCACAACAATTGTTCAATAGGTAGCTATTGGGCTAGAAATCGTCCAAATTAAACAGCGTAAATTGATGAGGCGATGTTGTCGTATTTCTGGGTCGGCGTTTGCCCTTAATAACTTCTTGAACTACTGGATTAGAGTGAATTGATGTCTGATCATTCAAGTCAATAACTTCTGAGCTTTCTCCTGAACTTATTTCATGTTCGACTGGACAATCAGTATCATTTTTAGCCTGAGACTCGACTGGCTCAAACCACTCATTATACCAGTAAGCAGCGTTTATTGATTCGGGTCGATCGCTACTTAAAGTATTGCCAAGGAGCAAATCAGTTTGACCCAACCACCAAATCGGAACAGCCAGCCAAGGTGAAAACATATAAAACTGAAACAAAGCGCATTTTAATAGAGTACGATCTACATCTTGACCGATACCGCTCAGACAGTAATTCGACTGTGTTAACATTAAAGCACCCGTACCGCACGCAGGTTCATTGAAGCTGGAAATTCGCTCTGTCTTATCACCACTGACTAACTTAGATATCAACTGACACAAAGCTAAGGGTGTAGGATAAAACCCTGAACTTTTTTGAGCAGTCTTTCCGCAAATTTGGGGTAGCAGTCTGCCCATATAATCTTCAGGATACAGCATAAGAATTGACAGGTCAAACATCTGATAAAGGCGCATTGATGCACCTTCACAGTCGGCGGGTTCTTTGGGTAAAATCTTGTAAGCTGGATGTCCGAATGCGAACAAAACCCAGTCCAAGAAAAACTCCAAATAGTCCCAAGCTGACCAAGTTTTCCATTCTCCATGTTTGGGAATGCAATTGAGGCTATTATCTAACATGGCTTCTGCGGTAGGAGAATGCTGCCATTCAATTTGGGGAATCGGTTCTGCTGGCAAAGTTTCCTCAATTACAAATTTGGGTAAAATTTCTGGTTTTCTGTTCTCCAGAATGGCTAGCATTGGCTCCATCTTCCACCGCATCCAGGCATGACTAGGGACAGCTTGACACAAAGCCCAATAATCCCACCTTCCCCACAAACATCGGTCTATTTGTGCGAGAATTGTTAAAAGCCAGCCATGCTTTAAATCTCGTGTGAGGTTGGGGATTAAAGCTTGCTTTTTCTTTGGTTTATAGGGTTGATTTCTGAAATGTAACAGCGTTGACTCTCTAATTTTGGAGTTAATGATTGGCAAGACAAGCTTATTTTTCATCAAAATAATGGGTAGAAACCCCGTCTTAAAAGACGGCTTTACTTGAGTTAAAATTGGTATGAATATCCATCTTTCCTCTGAAGAGTCTGACAGTATTTATGGCTAATACCTTGTACCAATTCTTTTGCCGAAATATTGAAAGAGCCACTGCTGCGAACAGCCACTCGACCAATATATTGACCAACTTTCTTTCCCCTGGTTACTACTGCTTTAACAAGGTCGCCAGTTTGAAAACCTTTGACAAATTTGTCACGAGGTACATAACGAGATGGAAAACCAAATTTATCAGTGCGGCACATTTGTCGAGTGCCGTGACCGTTGGCCTTGATTAACAATGGTTGAGTGGTTAACACAATTAATTTATCAACCTTGCCAACACAAGCAGCGTCAAAATAATGAGTTTTGGGCAACTCTAATCGAGTGCGATTGTATTTTGTCTGCCCGCCGGAACCCGTCGTAACAGGTAATCCCGTTAGCTTGAGTTGATTAAACAATGCCCAACGGGTTGAGTTGACGGCGGTAGCATCTTTGAGTGGTTGTTTGACTTGTGCCATAATTTGCTTGAGCAAATCTGGCTTCTTTAAAAGGAAGTCGTTAATATCTTGAGTACCTTTCTTGAGATTACATTTTTCGCAAGCTAGACACAGATTAGAGATTCGATTGCTACCTCCTTTTGCCTTGGGATGAATGTGCTCTACCTGCAAAGGAATATTTTCTACCTTGCAGTAAGTACATTTTCTCTCCCATTTGTTGAGCAGATATTCTCTGATTTCGTACCCAAGTAATTCGCCTTGCTGATATTCGACCCCAGAAATTTCAGGTTTCTCTAGTTGTTGAAGGTCGAATCGAACTAACTCCATCGCAATACTATTTACGGGTGCAAATTTGATGAATTTGTTGACCCAGGTCAGCGTAGTATCTACTCGATGTTTTAAGCTAGGAGCTAGCCAACCTTTCGGACGAATGCGATTTAGGAAACGCGCTTGACGGTAGCGGGTATGTCTAGCTCGACGACTTCTACGGATAGCACGACGAGAATCCAAGCTAGCTTTAATTGCTTGTCCTCTGTGATTTAGCTCACCTACGAAGATGATATTTTCACCTTTTAGTAGCGCAATTCCCGTAGTTTTACTACCGGGATCGAGTTTGATCTCGTAGCTTGCGGGGCGGAACGCCATCGACTGTTCAGTTGTATTGACAGCACGTTTAAGAATGATGGTAAATGGGTATCTACGGAAGACCGCAGCTTCGCCATTCGAGAGTAATCTTCTAGCCACGGCAGGATGAACGGGATGTAGTGGTTGTTTATTTGGATCCAGTACAAAGGTATAGTTTTGCATGAAATTCTCCCTTGCGGGGTAATGTTTGCTTCGCCAATATTTCAAGAGCTTGTTAAGCTAACAACACTGTTTCAGTGACCGTAAAACTGTTTAATTGTTAGCGACAGAGCAGAAGACTAGCACGCATCTAAGGGTGTCGTGACTCTCGAAATGTAGTCAGTTAAGACTGTGGCTGGTCAGAATGGCTTACTGGATTTTTCCGGCAAGCCTCATGCCTTTAGGCTGAGGTTCCTGACGAGTACAAGTCTGAAAAATGCACCTCTAAAAACCGCAGTAGCGGTTCGCACATTTTAAGAAGGTGAAGGGGAAGGGGAAGGGGAAGGAGACGATAAAGGACAGATTAAATTTTGCTTTTATTTATTAAACCAAATGTATAAGAGTGAGAGAGAAGCAAAAAAAATATATTAATTTTTGGAAAAGTATTTGCAACTAAATGTAAATGTTTAGAGGTAATAAAAGGGAAAACAGGTTATTGTTTTCCCTTCTACCCCCTTTTACCTCCCCAAATAATTAGCTTTTTCTATCCTTCCCCTTCCCCTTCCCCTTCCCCTTTCTTAAAATGCTTCGCACAGCAGCAGCCCCACCTGCTTGAGTAAAGCTTTGTTACCATCAGGGCATCCCGACTGAATCAAACATTTAGGACAGCCAGAACTGCAAGAACAACTGCGGGCTAACTCAGCAGCCGCATGAGCTAATTGAGGGAGAGAACGAAAAATAGCTTCCGAGGTTCCCGAACCTCCTTCTGCTAAATCGTAAAAGAGTCCTGCATAGTCATTTGCACCTCTCTTCTCTACTAGAAAATTCACATCATTAGGTGAAGCCAAAATAGTCAGAGGTAAAGCTGCTAAAATTTGATGGCCGAAACTGTGAATAGCCAACAAATTCGCGGGGTACTCCCACAACTGCTGATATCCGGGCTCCATCTGCTGTTGAGATTGAAGCAATTCCTGGCGAGTAGCTGTTACTACCTGTTGCAGATAACATTCAACCGGGGAATTAAAACTAATTTGCAGTACAGGAGTCGCAAATTTTATTTCGTAAGGTTGCTCAAAGTTTACCTCATTAAGAACCGATGTTAGCTCAGCAGAGCGAGTTCTCTTGCCACAAACAGGACAGGCAGTACATTTTGGTAAATGCTCTTTGTAATTGACACACTTTCTATTGAGACAAGTTAACTCGTAATTGCGAGTTAATAATTGATAACCAGTGACGAGTTGGCTAATTTCTCCCCAAACCAGTTCCAGAATAGCTTGAGCTGGAATTGCCTTACTATCCGTTGAATTGGTTTGAACATTTCCTTCAACTTCTGGAATGACCAACGGGATTTGTTGAGGCAAACTCAAATTCTGCTTGAGGCTGGTATGAGTGTGGCTAATCGCTACAGTAAACAGTCGAGTTTCAGGGGTGTTTTGCAAAATAGCTTTGCCATTCAAGAGTGAGCGCGAAGTATAAGTCACCAAACAGCCGTCTGAGTTTTGCGTGCGGTAAATAGCACCAGGAAATACCTCTCGATAAGCAATCTCCGCACTGAGGAGTTCAATCTCTTCTTGAGTCTCCGCATCCACCAGTTGTATCGTGCTAGAACCCGTTCCCCCTCGAAAGTTTACATCTTTATGGGGAAAGCCCTTAGCCCATAATTTATCCCGGCTTCTGTGAAGAACACCTTGCTCAATTAAAGCCGTTGCAATTTGAGGAGCGCTCTTGCCAAAGTAGTGCTTGAGCTTACTGGCAGGAATGCCTGTTTCGACAGCCGCGCACATCAAATGTTTGGCAATATCTATGGGATAATTGGCATTAAAGCTCACCAATTCAGATTCGGCTGACACCAACAATTCAGGGCGCTCGGCAAAATAGTTATCCAAAGGTGATTGTGCAATAGGAATGAAGACAATTAAACCGGAGTTTGCGCGACCAGCCCTGCCAGCCCTCTGCCTAAAAGCTTGCAAGCTTCCCGGCCATCCACTAATAATAGCAAAGTCAAGTTGAGGTAAATCAATTCCTGCTTCGAGAGCGCTAGTGCTGAGGATACACTTAACTGTTCCTGACTGCAAAGAGTTAATAATTTCCATGCGGCGCTCGCTTGTTAAACTGCCGTAGAAAATTGCTACTTGCGACTCAATTCCCGAGTTAGTTTGAGTTACAGCTTCTTGCTTAAAAGTTGCCCACAAGTTCTTAATTGCTTGTCTGCCGTTACCGAAGCAAATTCCGCTTTGCCCTTGCTGCAACAAAAACATAATGATGCGAGCAACATCTGAATTAGCATCATGAGTCGGTTTAGTAACAATTAATTGCCGTTCTGGGACAGCAGCTCCGCTAGAGTTAATCCAAACTAACCGCTCGGGTTCATTGATATTTCGCTTTCGACTTCTACCAGATAGTAACTTCGCTAATTTAACGGGATTGCCAACGGTAGCACTCAACATCAGGAATTGCAGTTTTTGAGAACAACCTCCGCGCTCGTCTACTGCCAATTTTAATCGGCGAATTAAGCTAGCCATGTTAGCTCCGTAAACTCCGTTAAAAGTGTGAGCTTCATCTAGGACAATATAGCGGAGGCGACTTAAAAAGTGCTGCCAAGGCTGACTCCAGTGAACGCCTTTCAGCGCATAGTGAATTAACTCTGGTGTGGCGCTGATTATGCTGGGATTTGCAGCTAATAATTGTTCTCGGGTTTTGGGAGGAGTATCTCCAGTTAGAAGGGCAAGGCGCGGGCGCGCAGGCTCAGGAATCAGTTGGAGCAAATCGGCAAGTTTTTGACTTTGGTCGGCTGTTAAAGCTTTCAAGCCATAAATAGAGAGTGCAGTAAATTGATGTTGGAGAATGCCCTCTAAAATAGGCAAGTACGCACTTAAAGATTTGCCAGAAGCTGTTGCTGTGCTGAGGATGACATCTTTGCCCTGGCGCACGGCTTTGAGTGTTTTAATTTGGTGCGAATAAAGCTGTTGAATGCCTTGGCTGTGCAAAGCAGAAATTATTGAAGGCGGCAAGTCTTGAGGAATTTTGTAGAGCTTAGGAGTTGTAGCAGTCGCGATTGTCTGATAAATAACCTCTTCGCCTAAAAACTCACACAAATCGGCTGTTGCAGTTGGCTGCAAGTGGCTTGCTTCTGGGAAGTTATTTTGGTGAAAATCATGTCTGGCTATTAGTTGGGAAAGAAGGTTGATATAATTGGGAGGCATTGGTCACTCTAAGAATGAATCTTTTCTCTCTTACTACCGATAGGTAGGAAAAAGAACGAGAGAGGAAATTAATAAAAAAACCAACTGGGAGTCGGACTGCTTTTGGTAGGAGTTACAACCTTTTAGAGTTAAGACGATCTTGACAGACTTTACAATTATGCTAGAATAAATTTAATTGATTAAACTAAATGCAATTTATTCCTATTTGAGACTGGTCTTAATTACAAAAAAATCAATAAAGGAGCATTTATTGAGTATGATAGAAAGGGAGAACATCATGCAATTAAGTCAGGCTATTGTCAATGAATTTCAGCCAGAAAAAATTATTTTATTTGGCTCCTATGCTTATGGAAACCCTCAAAATGACTCGGATGTAGATATGCTAGTGATTTTGCCATACAAAGGGAGCAATTTTCGCAAAACTTGGGAAATTTTAAATAAAGTTCAACCAAAGTTTGCCATAGATTTGTTAGTGCGAACTCCTGTAGAGATTGAGCAACGCCTAGCCTGGAATGATTTTTTCTTGCGAGAAATTATAGAAAAAGGAAAGGTGATTTATGAATCCGCTAACAGTTGAATGGGTTGATAAAGCTGAAGGGGATTTTACTACGGCTTTGCGGGAATTACGAGCGAGGAAATCTCCCAACTATGATGCGGCGTGTTTTCACGCTCAACAATGTGTTGAGAAATATCTAATGCTACTATTATACCTCATCATCCGCAAGCGATCGCACCCGGTCGCTAATTCAGAGATAATTTACGCTTAGAAACAACGCAGTCTTGCAAATAAAGATTAATTAGTTCCTGGGAAGATATACCTTTTTCCTGAGCCATTGTTTCAAAATATTCAATCACATCAATTCCCAGAGAAATCGCGATCTGTTTTTTTAACTGTTTAGCAAAAGGATTCGGTCTTTTTTTCATTTTTGACAGATCGTATTCCGGTTCCATTTGTTGATTAATTTTGTTTTTTTGCTCATCCCACTGAAAGGTTATTTTATTCATTCTGCCAAAAGGTCATTTATTAGCCAGTCAATCGATTTTAGATTTTAGATTTTAGATTGACTTTCATTCCCTGATTTTGGGGTAGCCACTTGGAAGCTGATTAGCCCGATAGTGGAAGTGATGAAATCATTGTCATTTTAGCCAATTAATACTATAATATAGATATAGCTGATTGATGATTTACAGAAAACCGGGTTTCTTCAAGAAACCCGGTTTCTAAGGATAATCCCATGCCTAATATCAATTCAAATTCCCAGGAGCAAAACCTAGAACTGAATAATGCCGAAGTAATTTTCTATCCCGGCCTATTTCAACCTCCAGAAAGTCAGCAACTCTTTACCGAATTATTGAATCAAATAGCCTGGAAAGAAGAACCGATAAAAATCTTTGGCAAATCGGTGCTTCAGCCTCGGTTAACCGCTTATTATGGAACTCAGGCTTATACCTATTCCGGTGTGACCATGCAGCCCTTACCCTGGAATGAACCGCTATTACAAATCAAAGAAAAAATCGAGCCTTTAGTTAATACTCAGTTTAATGGAGTTATGCTGAATTTATATCGCAATGGTCAAGATTATATCGGCTGGCATAGTGATGATGAAAAGGACTTAGCCAAAGGTTCGGTAATTGGTTCTCTCAGCTTGGGAGAAACCAGGCGTTTTATCTTTAGACGTAGGGACGATCATCAAAACAAAATTGAACTGAATTTAAGTGATGGTGATTTTTTGGTGATGGGGAGTGGTACTCAGAAGTTTTGGCAGCATCATGTCCCGAAAACGGCTAAATCGACTCAGCCCAGAATTAATCTAACTTTTCGGGTGATTAAATAAATTAATGTGAGAAACCCGGTTTCTTCCCTAAAATTCCTCTAACCAAGTTTGAATTACTCCTAACAAATTATCCTGACTGGGGGGAAAACCGCGCAGAGGTGCTTCGAGGGGTTCATCGGTTATCCAGATAATGTGCAAACCCAGTTTAGTATCGGCGATTTTGCGATAGCAGGTGAGGAGTGGGGGATGAGGGTAACAGTCGTGTAGAATTAGGGCAAGGTGGGGTTTTTGCAGTTGGCGTTTTACGGTGATAATCTGTTGTTTGAGTTGGGCAAAGTTGCTAACAGTGGGGATGTCTGTATCGGGAAGTGCGAGGGAGTAAATTAGGGTGCAAAGTTCTTGACAAATAGTGCTGGGTTCTGTTTCATCGGCTAGAGATTGAATGTTGAGAGGTAGGGGTAAGTTTGGTATTAAAATATGGGGCGATTTAAGTGTTTCCATAAAATTTTCCAGATGTTGCTTTTTTCACTATGCCATGCCATATAGAATTCTGGATAAGTGAGGTTTTGGGAGCAATACCAAGTAATTTGGTAGAAAAATTCCTTATGGTAGAAAAATCTTGAGGTTAAATTAAATTTCAGGGCAGAAACCACTTGGTTATATTGCTGTTTAGTTGCAATAATTTTACCCAAACTATTGGCAATTCTCTGACGGGTATCTTCATCAGAAGTTTCATCCAGCAGTTGGATTAAACGGTTGATCGCCCCCTCATTTCCCACTGCTATATTACCCAAACTCTCGGCAATTATCTTACGGATATAATAATCAGAAGTTTCATTAAGCAGCAGGATCAAACGGTTGATTACCTCCTCATTTCCCACTGCTATATTACCCAAACTATCGGCAATTATCTTACGGATATAATAATCAGAATATTTATCGAGCAGTAGGATTAAACGGTTGAGTGCCCCTTCATTTCCCACTGCTATTTTACCCAAACTCTCGGCAACTCTCCAACGGTTATTTTTGTCAATTTCATCAAGCAGTAGGATTAAACGGTTGAGTGCCCCTTCATTTCCCACTGCTATATTACCCAAACTATTAGCAACTTTTCTACGGGTATATCCATCAGAAGTTTCATCCAGCAGTAGGATTAAACGGTTGATCGTTCCCTCATTTCCCACTGCTATATTACCCAAACTATTGGCAATTATCTGACGGGTATCTTCATCAGAAGTTTCATCCAGCATTAGGATTAAACGGTTGATTACCTCCTCATTTCCCACTGCTATATTAGCAAAAATATTGGCAACACTCTGACGGATATATTCATCAGAAGTTTTATCGAGCAGCAGGATTAAACGGTTGATTACCTCCTCATTTCCCACTACTATATTACCCAAACTATCGGCAACTTCCCTACGGATATATTTATCAGAAGTTTCATTGAGCAGCAGGATTAAACAGTTGATTACCTCCTCATTTCCCACTGCTATATTACCCAAAATATCAGCAACTTTTCTACGGGTATATCCATCAGAAGTTTCCTCCAACAGTAGGATTAAACGGTTGATTGCCTCCTCATTTGCCACTGCTATTTTACCCAAACTATCGGCAACACTATCATGGGTATTATAATGAGAATATTTATCCAACAGCAGGATTAAACGGTTGATTGCCCCCTCATTTCCCACTGCTATATTAGCAAAAATATCGGCAACACTCTGACGGGTATATTCATCAGAAGTTTTATCGAGCAGTAGGATTAAACGGTTGATCGCTCCCTCATTTCCTACCGCGATTTTACCCAAAATATCAGCAACTCTCCCACGGTTATAAAAACCAGAAGTTTCATCCAGCAGTAGGATTAAACGGTTAATCGTCCCCTCATTTCCCACTGCTATTTTACCTAAACTCTCGGTAACACTCTCATGGGTATAATAATCAGAAATTTCATCCAGCAGTAGAATTAAACGGTTGATTGCTCCCTCATTTCCCACTGCTATATTACCCAAACTCTCGGTAACTTTTCTACGGGTATCTTTATCATAAGTTTCATCGAGCAGTAAGATTAAACGGTTGATTACCTCCTCATTTCCCACTGCTATATTACCCAAACTCTCGGTAACTTTTCTACGGGTATCTTCATCATAAGTTTCATCGAGCAGTAAGATTAAACGGTTGATTACCTCCTCATTTCCCACTGCTATTTCACCTAAAATATTGGCAACACTCCTACGGGTATATT